>DTXR01000199.1 GCA_012962365.1 Chromatiaceae bacterium
AATGACAAGCGTCACCTTTTCAATTGGTTATGCTATCTTCTGAAGTTAAATTGTAAGTACACTCGCGCCGATTCGAATTTTAGAAACAAATAAATGTAATGGATGTCCGGCTAATAACAAACACTGCCTTACCAGTTCTGACAGCTCTATCTAATTTCCCAGACAGATTTGTGGCCATTTTTTGCATAGACAAAGTTTGTCGGATTATGCCTGTGTCATCACAAACGGATACCCAATAAGAAATAATTATTTATTAGGAATAAAAACCATGCCTGCAAAAAAATCCAGCACAATTTTGCGTTCCCTCTACAAAGCATCGCGACCAATACTGAAAGTCCCCCACATGGGCATGCTTGGTTTTTTGTGTCTGATGCTGCTGGCCTCCACGCTGAATGCAGCAACGCCCGATTTTAGCGCTGCTAATGGGCCAACGTTGCTGCCGGGAAGCCCTGCGGACAACACGGTTGGCGCAAAGTATATCTATCAGAATGTCGAGACGTCGGTGGACGGTATTCCGGTGGATGCGGTGGTAACCATTGCCGACATCCAGAACGCATTCATCTGGACATCAACCGTTGAGGAGGTGCTGGATACAGACGCGAGATTCGAGCCCGGTGTCGATACAACGGCTCCAGGGGGTTATGTCGAATATCAGGTCGAGTTTGTACAGGCTGGCACGGTCACACAGGCTTCAGATGCGGGCGTGAGAGCCAATCTGGGTTCGTTTGTCATGGAAGCGATCGACGTTGACGGCGAAGAGTTTTTCGAGGCGGTTGTAACCAGCTCTTACACGCTGCAAAACCCGACCGAACTAACGGTTATCTCACCATCACCGGCTGGTGGTGAGTTTACCCGGTTTCAGAGCGGAACCAACAATCAGGCTGGAATCGGGACATCTCCAGACTGGGTTGTCAGGATCAACTATGAAAATGTGGATGTTATTCGTTTCAGATACGGAAGCGCAATTGACAGCAATAATAGATACAATTCCGTCGGGTTTGCGGGCGAGATTACTTTCACTAGTCCAGTTACAACATCCGTAAATACTCCCCCAACTGTGGCCATTCAGAATGCACCGGCTACGGTCAACAGCACCGCGCCCTACCCCGTAAACTTCCAGTTCAGCGAGAACGTCACCGGGTTTACGCTGAGTGATATCGTGGTAGGCAATGGCACAGCCAGCAACCTTACGGGTAGCGGTAGCACCTATACCGCCAGCATCACCCCCAGCGGAACAGGCAACATCACCATCGATGTGCCAACCGTGGCCGTACAGGACGATGTTGGAGCGGGTAACTCCGCTGCGACCCAGGTGGTTACCATTCTGGATACCGATGGTGATGGCGTTGCCGATCTTCAGGATCTGGATTCGGACAATGACGGTATTCTTGATTCAGTGGAGTCGTCGCCGACGGTCGGTAATGCCACGGGGGCCGGGCAGCACAAGGAAAACATCTACTGGGTCAATTGGGGCAGCGCGTTCAACGATGGTTTCCAGCCGGGAGATAGCGAAACCCTCACCCTGCCGGACGGTTCGCAGGTCACGCTGTCTGTGACGGCAGCCAATGGCGACGCGGGGCAGTTGATTCCTTCGGATATGCAAACCTGGCCCGGCGCGCAGTTGGCCAATGCATACAACACACCTGGCACCAGCGAGGTGATGTACAGTAGCGTGTTCAATCTCAACCCGCAGGTGACATTCAGCATTACCGCCGTGGACGCCAACGGCAACCCATTCTCACCGGATATTATCGCCAGTGATGGTGAGACCTCGGATACGGGCGAAAGCCAGGTCATTACTACCGATGGCACCAACTGGACCGAGATCGAATCTACCGGCACCGCTGGCTATGCGCTGACCAGACAAAGCCCGAATCAGATTGCCTTTACGAACACTGAAAACGGTGTGCCGATCCTGCTGAGCAAGGGTGTAAGCCAGTTGATCTGGGAGATGAAGCCGGAAAATCCTGCATTTGGCGGGAATGGTGGCAAGCAAGGCATGGCAATGGGTTTTTATCTCAAAAAGGATTCGGACAGTGACGGCCTGCCGGATGAGATGGATCCGGATTCGGACAATGATGGGATTTCCGATCTGATCGAGAGCGGACAGGATCAGGCCGTAGTGGATACCGACAACGATGGTCGCCATGATGGTGGTGTCGATGCCAATGGTGTGCCGCTTGCGGCAGGTGGTGGCGTCACCCCCCCGAACAGTGACGGTGATGGTGTGACCGATCAGCTTGATCTCGATGCGGACAACGATGGTATCCCTGATGCAGTAGAGGCCCAGCCAACGGCGACTTACACGGCGCCAACGAACAATACCCTTTTCATACCCGTCGATACCGACAATGACGGCACAAGTGATTACCTTGACACCGACTCTGATAATGACGCCAAGCTGGACTCCGCTGAATCCGGTCTAACACCGGGTGCTGATAATAATGGCGACGGTATCGGCGATGGCATCGGTGCGTCCTACTCCGACCCAGATGGTATCGTGAACGACCCCTCTGCCGATCTGGCAAACGA
>DTXR01000200.1 GCA_012962365.1 Chromatiaceae bacterium
CATCTCCTGCATCCCTGGCCCGCCCTTGGGGCCTTCGTAGCGGATAATGAGCACGTCCCCGGCCTTTATCCGATCATCCAGAATGGCTTCGACTGCTGCATCCTGGCTTTCGAACACGCGCGCCGGGCCACTGAATTTGAGGATGGACTCGTCCACTCCCGCCGTCTTTACGATGCAGCCGTTCTCCGCCAGGTTACCGTATAGCACGGCCAGCCCGCCATCCTGGCTGTAGGCATGGGCCTTGTCCCTGATGCAGCCCTTCTCCCGATCCAGATCCAGATCCGGATAATGCTTGTCCTGGCTGAAGGCCACCTGCGTGGGTACGCCCCCTGGCGCCGCACGGAAGAAATTCTTGCGCTTTTGATCATTCGTGTAGCGTACGTCCCACAAGGCCAGTGCTTCCGCCATCGTGCGGGCATGTACGGTAGGCAGATCGTGGTGCAGCAGCCCCGCACGATCCAGCTCACCCAAGATACCGAAAACCCCGCCGGCGCGATGCACATCTTCCATGTGATAGGTCTGGATGGAAGGTGCCACCTTGCACAGATAAGGCACCTTGCGCGACATGCGATCGATGTCTGCCATGGTGAAGTCTACTTCCGCTTCCCTGGCTGCCGCCAGCAGGTGCAGCACCGTGTTGGTGGAACCGCCCATGGCGATATCCAGCGCCATGGCGTTCTCGAAAGCCTCGAAGGCTGCGATGGAGCGCGGCAGCACGGAATCGTCATCATGTTCGTAGTAACGCCGCGCCAAACCGACGACAATACTGCCGGCTTCCAGAAACAGGCGCTTGCGATCCGCATGAGTAGCTACAAGGGAGCCGTTGCCCGGCAGCGCCAAACCCAGCGCCTCGGTAAGACAGTTCATGGAGTTGGCGGTGAACATGCCCGAGCAGGAACCACAGGTGGGACAGGCGGAACGCTCCACCGTCATCACATCCTCGTCGCTCTCCCTGTCGTCCGCTGCCATGACCATAGCGTCCACCAGATCCAGATGCAGTTCTTCTTCATGCACCACCGCCTTGCCCGCTTCCATGGGACCGCCGGAAACGAAGACGGTGGGAATATTCAGGCGCAAGGCGGCCATGAGCATGCCGGGTGTGATCTTGTCGCAGTTGGAGATACACACCAGGGCATCAGCGCAATGTGCGTTGACCATGTATTCGACAGAATCCG
>DTXR01000201.1 GCA_012962365.1 Chromatiaceae bacterium
AAGTTCGTCAGTTGTTACGCCTGAGTGATCGTTTGTACCGGCAATGCCGGCAGCTATCGGCACCCGGGCAGGAACTGTCTGCAGCGGCCCTGCTGTCACTGGCGTATCCGGAGCGTATCGCGCAACGCCGACCCGGGCAGGATGGGCGCTTCCTCATGGCTTCGGGTAGAGGCGCTGTGTTACCTGCCGATGACGGTCTTGTTACAGCCGACTACCTGGCTATCGCACACATGGATGCCGGGAGCAGGGAGGGGCGTATTTGGCTCGCTATGGCATTCGACAGGGAAGAACTGCTTGCCCTGTACCACGCGCACGTCTCCCATTCGACAGAATTGAAATGGGATGCGCAACGGCAGCGGGTAACGGCGCGGAAAAATGTCCTGCTGGGAGCCCTGCTGCTGTCGAGTCAGGAAGTGGCTGTGGAATCCAATGCAGAAGTGATGCAGATGATGCTGCAGGCCATTCACGATGCAGGCCTGGAGTGTCTGAACTGGACTGATCAGGCGCATCAGTTGCAGGCTCGTGTGGCGCTGGCATCCCGTCTCGCCCCAAATGCTGACTGGCCGGAGATGGCTGATGAATGGCTGGAGCAGAATCTTGACGCGTGGCTTATGCCCTGGCTGAATGGGAAGCGCAGCATGGCGGAAGTGCGGCAGCTGGATCTGCAAACCCTGTTGCAATCCTTTTTGAGCTGGGAGCAAAGACAACACCTGAATGAACTGTTGCCGGAGCGCTGGAAGCTGCCGGATGGCAGCACCGCCGCCATCGATTATCTGAGCGATCCTCCCGTACTGGCGGTGCCATTGCAACTGATGTTTGGTGTTGCGCAAACCCCGGCTGTTTTTCAAGGTAGACAGCCTTTACTGCTGCATCTGCTGTCTCCCGCCGGGCGGCCCTTGCAAGTGACTGCTGATCTTGCCCACTTCTGGAACCATGCCTGGGAGCAGGTGAAAAAGGAAATGCGCGGGCGCTATCCCAAGCATCAGTGGCCGGATGATCCGGTGAATGCGCGGCCGGTGCGCCTGAAACGGCAACTCTGATCAGCCAAAAAAGCAGCCGTAGGCATCCTCGGCTACAGCCTTGAAAAAGGTATCGAGTGAATCTGTTTCCGGCAGAGGGTCATAGCGATGCCATTTCATGTCGGCCCGCTGCCAGTAGACTCGCCATACCTTCCCGGTTTTCACCCAAGTGGCTTTGGCGAAAGGCAGTTCCATGATGACATCCGGTTGATCCCAGCGGGGGCGGATTTCAAAAAGCTCAATGCTTTGACCCCCGATGCGGTAACCGAGATCGAGTTGGGAGCGAAGATGGGGGGGAGGCCGACGTTGTTCCAGAAAGGTTTCGACTGCTTTGCCATAGCGTTTGATTTCAAATTCGCTGAAAGCCATATCGGGATTCCGTTCAATGTTGTTGCGCTGTCAGTCTAGCGTATAACAGCGGCAGTTGTCCGGGCAGTTCCATAGGGTCGCGGATCACCACGTAGCCGCTGTTGCCGAACAGATGGGGCAGATAGTCGTTGCCTTTTTCATCGATGGTGACGCAGAAAGGGTGGAAGCCCAGGTTGCGCACGGTTTGCACTGCGTGGCGCGTGTCTTCGATGCCGTAGCGGCCTTCGTACTGATCCAGATCGTTGGGTTTGCCATCGGTGAGAATAAGCAGGAGGCGTCGGCCTGCGCCCTGCTGTTTCAGTTGTTCGGCGGCATAGCGTATGCCGGCACCCAGACGGGTGTAGTAGCCGGGTTTGAGTGCGTTTATGCGGCCGCGGATATGGCCGTTGTAGCCTTCCTCGAAAGTCTTTATCGCATGGATGCGGATGGGGTCGCGCTTGCGTGAGGAGAAGCCGTAGATGCCAAACTGATCACCGGTGGCCGCGAGACTTTCGGCGAACAGGTACAGGCTATCCTGGATCACATCCAGCACCCGTGACTCGTCATTCACCCAGGTGTCGGTGGATAAGGACAAATCCGCCAACAGCAGGCAGGCGAGATCCCGTGCGCCGGCGTTCATCTGGCGATAGAGATTGTCAGCGGCCACGTCGCAGCCGCTGGCGCGGTCGGTACGGTAGCGCAGGTAGGCGTCCAGATCCACTTCTTCGCCATCAGGGCGGGCGCGGTGCCAGACGCGGGCGGGTGCCAGGGCCTGGAACTGGCTGCGCAACTTGGCTGCGGTGTGGTTCAGGCGTTCGGGTAGCGGGATGGCCAGGGCGTCTTTTGCCATGAGTTCGATGATGCGGCAATGATCGGGAATGAGCCGGCGTTTCTTCCAGTCCCATTCCGGCAGCATGAGATCGTCGCTTATGATTTCATCGTCTTCCGCTTCCGCGGGCAAATCCAGGTCGAACTTGATCTTGGTTTTGGCTGCCTTGCCATTGCGGGTGACGCTGATCTTGTCCAGGTCGCGGGCCACTTCATCTGCCCGCTGATCGTCTTCCTCGTCCTCGGTGCCGCGATCCACGTTGACGTGTTCACCCCAGGAGAACAGGTTTTCCATGCGTACGGTGATCAGGCCGCGTTCCTCATCCTGAGTTTGGGCCTTCTCCGTCTGCTTGCGGGGGACTTCTTTCAGTTCCCGGGCACCACCGCTGCTGCTCGTATCTTCAGGCGGTTCGCTGGCAGGCATGCGGGTGGCTTCGGGAGGGTTGGGGTGTAGCCACAAGGGAACAGGCAAAGGCATGCGTCTGGCCGGTGGCAGTTGATCCACGCTGCCCGGCTCGATCAACGCCCGGCGTATGGCTTGCTCCTGGGCGATCTCGTCGGTGGGCCATCGGCCGCTGGCGCGTTGCAGTAGGTGCGCTTCGACCAGCTTCAGGTATTTGTCCCGCAGGCCGGGGTAACGCTCCAATGCTGCGCGGGTCAGCAGCTGGTTGTGGCTGAACCAGGGTTCCTGGTGATTATCATTCGTTTCCATGGCCGCCAAGGCGCCCAGCCACAGGTAGAGATCCCGGTTGAGTTCGGCGTCTTCGAAGTAGTCGATCTGTGGCGGCAATCGCAGGGCGTTTTCGTCCCGCCAGGCCAGTTCGGTTTTTTTGTTGCTGCCTGCCATGCGTTGCAGCAGAGTGCGGCGGGAATTGATGAGGGTGGCATCGGCTCCGGCTATTTCCAGGCCGCCGTCGCCGCCCAGCGCACGAAACCAGATGCCGAGCAGGTGCTGGATATCGTTCAGGCGAACGGCGGCTTCGGGGTAACGCTGTTCGCTGCGTTTGGTAATGAAGTCATGCCACCAGCTGCCAACATGCTCTTCCATTTCCACCAATTCGAGAAGATCAGAAACAGTTTTTGACATGGCTTTTCCCGGTTATCTTGTGGTGGGCGCATTCCCCGTCCACCCACTTCAGCAGGCTGGGCCTGCCCTTTTGCGCTTCCGCCTGAATGCATGCTTCGATACATTCACCGCACTGGGTGCAGGTGAACATCTTGCGCTTGAGTGTGCGGGGTTTGAGTCGCATGGGGCAGATATTGTCGCAGGCAATGTTGCAGTCTTGGCAGTTATTCGCCTCTGCGCGGTTGAAGCCGATCGTCATGGCATTCCTGTTGGCCATCCAGGCCAATCCCTGTGTCGTGGGATCCATGGCGGCGACACCATGCGCAATGACTTGAGCATCTGTTAACAAAATGTCGCCTTCGACTTCAACAATTTTGTTCTCGAGTTCGCCCTTTTCTTTCAACAACTCGGCACGAGCCTTTTCGAGTTTGGCCTTTTCCTCTTGGAGTAG
>DTXR01000202.1 GCA_012962365.1 Chromatiaceae bacterium
CAGGCGTTCACGCTCCAGGCTGGTATCGTTGCGGGCGCTTTGGGAGCAGTAGCCGCAGTCTTCCGGGCAGGCGCCGGTCTTGATGGACAACAGGGTGCTGACCTGCACCTGGTTGGGATCGAACTGCTGGCGATGCATGTTTTGCGCCTGGAACAGCAGATCATTGAAGGGCAGATTCAGAAGTGTTTCCACTTCCTCGATGGACCAGTCGTGGCGGATTTCGGATTTCATGGATTCGGACAAAAAGACTAGAATAGGGCGCACCAGTTTAGAGAAGGATTCTCGTCTGTCAACTTGCAGGAGGCTGTATGGTTTACAACTGGCAACACCTGTTTTTTCCGCCAAGGTGCCTGATCTGTGGTCAGGCAGGCGAAGATGAGCTGGATATCTGCGGCAATTGCCGCGCCGGACTGCCTCGTATTCGCAGTTCCTGCCACTGTTGCGCCCTGCCCCTGCCGCCGGGCTCGCCTTCCGGCATCCTGTGCGGAACTTGCGCCAGCAAACCACCGGCCTTCTCCCACATCCTCGCTCCCTGGCTCTATGAAGCGCCTGTCGATGACCTGATACAGCAGCTCAAGTTTCAGCAGAAGCTGCCAGCGGGACGTCTGCTGGCCCAGCTGCTGGCCGGGGAACTCAGGCAACGGGAAGCTCCATCCTTGCTGGTGCCCGTACCTTTGTACAACACCCAACTGAAAAAGCGGGGCTTCAACCACAGCAGTGAGATTGCCCGGGTGTTGTCGCGGGAACTGAGCATTCCCTGGTCACCCTGGCTGTTGCACAAGGTGCGCGAGACGCGGCCCCAGCATAACCTGGGCAAGCGGGAGAGAAAGCAGAACCTGCGCCGCTGTTTCAGTTTCGACAACAAGGACAATCACCGTCATGTGGCAGTGGTCGATGACGTGGTCACCACGACAACGACGGCTGCAGAGGTGGCGAAAACCCTGCAACGGGCAGGCGTCGAGAAGGTAGAGGTCTGGGCATTGGCGCGCACACCAATGAATAGATAGGTGAGATAGAATCGTTTAAGATCCGTTCAATATCCCGGCCAACCGCTCTCTGCCACGCATGCTGCGATTTTTTTTCATCTTCCTCGCTATCCAGGCCGCTTTGTTCACGGCAGAGCTCACGCGGCCCGTGCAGCAGGTCATCGTCATCCCCTTCACCGAATCCATCGCCTCCCTGAGCGTCTGGCTGGTCAAACTGTTCGATGAAGGTGTCATCGCCTATGGCAACATCATCCGCGATCAGCAGAGTGGCTTTGCGGTGGCCATCGAGGCCGGCTGCAATGGCGTGGAAGCCACCATCGTGCTGGTCGCCGCCATGCTGGCCATGCCTGCGCCCTGGAAGCTGAAGCTCATCGGCATCGGCACCGGCTTTGTCGCCATCCAGGCGATGAACCTGCTGCGCATCATCAGCCTGTTCTATCTCGGACAATGGAACAAGACCGCCTTCGATTGGGCGCACCTGTATATCTGGCAGGCATTGATCATGCTGGACGTGCTCATCGTGTTCCTCATCTGGCTGCGTTTCCTTCCCGCCAGACAGCAACCCGCCCATGCCAGCTAGCCCGGTCAAGTCCTTCGCGCTCAAGGTCATCCTGTGGCTGCCCCTGTGTTTTGCAATCTGGTACTACATGAAAGGCGTCATCGGCGTACCCACCTACTTTCTGGTAGACGGCATCATGAGCGGCTGGCTGCCGGACTTCATCAAAGACATCGAGTTCAAGGGGCATTTGCTGAACGTGGTGCTGCAGTTCACACCCCCTGCCCTGCCTGATATGCAGGCACCCGAAGGTCAGGTGGCCGAACTGGTATTCAGCGTCAATTCCCTGATGTATGGCTACAGCATTCCCCTGTACACCGCACTGATACTGGCCACACCCGATGAAGAAAGAGCCAAGTGGATACACTGGGTCATCGGGTTCATTATCCTGGTGCTGGCTCAGACCTGGGGTGTGAGCTTCGACATCCTCAAGACCCTGCTGTTCAAGCTGGACGCCAGCCTGTCATCCCAGCTCGGTTTCAGCCCCTACCAGAAAGAGCTGATCGCACTGGGCTACCAGTTTGGCAGCCTTATCCTCCCTGCAGTGACACCCCTGGTACTGTGGATCGGTTTCCATCAAAAGTTTATCGCTGAACTGGTGCCGGGACTGCAGGACAAATTCAGGAAGTAAAGCCACAAAGTTCTATGCGCATTTCTTTCCCCAACGCCATAACCTTGAACCGTTCACCCATGGCAGTCGGAAGAATGAGCTGCTTCACGCCCTGAAGGGCATCCATGTGTTGCTCCACATCGTTTGGGTCGAGTTCGGTCAGCAAGTCTTCCAACCCACAGCCCAAGAGGAAATTTGCCTGGCTGGTGAAGCCCATGAGCGACAGACCGGCCTGCTCTCCTGCTTCGGCAACGGCAGAAAAATCCACACTTGCGGTAATGTCCTGAAGCCCGGGGCGCGGCAGCGGGTCATCGTGAACCTGATGACGATAGTGGCAGATCAGCGTTCCCATGCTGCGTTGAGGATGATAGTACGCCTGCTGGGTGTAGCCATAGTCGATCAGTAACACAACCGCCTGGGACAGGCGTTCGCCCAGCATCTGCAGCCAGGGCTTCAGCCGGAGGTTTACTTCAGAAACATAGCCGGGCTGCAATGCGCCGACTTCACTCTCTATGGCCGAAACAGCCTTACGAAGCTCTTCCCCGGCTGGTTTCCATTGCAATATCAGTTTGCCATCATGCATGCTCAGCCACTGTTCTTCCACTTCCTGTTCGCTGCGGCGAAACACATGCACCGGCATGGCATCCAGCACTTCATTGGCCAGCACCATGCCTGAAAAACCCTGCGGCACTTCCCGCAGCCACTCAACGTGCTCGATGAGCTGCGGCACGTGCGACTGCAAGGTCTGCCGCTGGCGTTGCTGCAACTCGGGGCTGAGCTCCAGTATCTTGTAGGAAACGGCCTGCCCCGGCTGCAGCTGCTCCAGCTCGGTCAGTATCTGCGCCGCCATGATTCCGGTACCTGCGCCGAACTCCAGTATGTCTTGCGCACCAGTCTGCTGGAGCACCTGGTGACATTGCCGCGCCAGGCAACGGCCAAAATACGGCGATATCTCCGGAGCGGTGACAAAATCACCACCCTGGCCAAATTTGTGCGCACCACTGACGTAATAGCCCAGACCCGGCGCATACAGGGCAAGCTCCATGTAGCGGTCAAAAGGCAGGGCGCCACCGGCCTTGCGGATTTCATTTTCCAGCAGGGCCATCATGGCCTGTTGCTGAGCCGTTTCTTCCGCAGAAAGATCAGGGAGGTTCATCGAAAGCAGTGTGTGGGG
>DTXR01000203.1 GCA_012962365.1 Chromatiaceae bacterium
ACCAGACCTTCGGCAGGTACGTTGCCTGATACAAAAACTTCAACCAAAAGCGGTCAGCTCTATTTATCGCCAACACAGGCCACCCACGCAGGACGCTTGGCAATTCCAGACTGAATCTGTACCATTGACTCCTCTAACCCCAGCTTTCGCGGGAGAGACCAGTCCCGAACTGGCGCCGAAGGCGCAATTCCGCCCGGAATCGCTCAGGCACACAGGACCGCGAAGCATGTCATGGAAAACATGGCGGGTTGACTCTGGAGAGCGGCGGATTCACCGCCCACCGACGGGGCAGGATCCGGCGATATAGGATTCAAACTCTCAGGTACCGAGACAGAGGGGCGGGATTCCGAACCCAATGGAGACAGAACCCCGTGGAACAAAAGACCATCCTAAACCAGACTCACCGTGACATGGGCGCCCGCATGGTGCCTTTCGGCGGCTGGGACATGCCAGTTCACTATGGCTCGCAAATCGAAGAACACCACGCCGTACGCAACGACGCCGGAATGTTCGATGTCTGCCATATGACGGCTGTCGATATCCGTGGCCCCGAAGCAAAACCCTTCCTGCGCCATCTCCTTGCCAACGATGTTGACAGGCTCAAGACTCCGGGGAAAGCCCTGTATTCCTGCATGCTCAGGAAAGATGGCGGCGTGATCGATGATCTTATAGTCTATTACATGGACGACGACTGGTATCGCATGGTGGTCAACGCGGCCACTACCGACAAGGATGTGGCCTGGATGCGGCAGCAGGCAGAAGACACAGATATCGAGATTCAACCCCGCAGGGATCTGGGAATGATCGCTGTGCAGGGACCCAATGCCCGGGAAAAAGCCCTGCCCCTGCTGCCGGACGACTTGCGGGAAGCCGCAGCGCAGTTGGCACCTTTCCACGCCGCGACCAACGGCGACTGGTTCGTGGGGCGCACGGGCTATACCGGTGAGGACGGTTTCGAGATCCTGCTGCCGGAAGATCAAGTAGTGGCGCTCTGGCAGGCACTGGCGGAAGCAGGGGTACGACCCTGCGGCCTGGGCGCCAGAGACACCTTGCGACTGGAAGCCGGCATGAACCTGTATGGCACCGACATGGACGAAGATACCTCGCCGCTGGAATCCGGCCTGGCTTGGACAATCCCCCTGGGTGACCTGGAGCGTGACTTCATCGGGCGCAGCGCACTGGTGGTGCAGAAGGCTACTGGCAATCTGCCAAGATTCACCGGCGTACTACTGGAAGGCAAGGGCGTTTTGCGCAATCATCTCAAATTGTACGACGGTGATCGTGAAATCGGCGAAATCACCTCCGGTGGCTTCTCCCCCACCCTGGAACGCGCCATCGGTCTGGCTCGCATCAGCGCCGATGCCGGAGACGAGATCACCGTGGATATACGCGGCCGGAAACTGCCCGTAACCCTAATCAAGCCACCTTTTGTCCGCAACGGCAAAAGCTGTATCAAAAAAACTTGAGGATAGCATCATGAGCAACACTCCCGAGAACCTGAAATACACCAAATCCCACGAATGGGTGCGCGACGAAGGCGACGGCACCGTGAGCATCGGCATCACCGACCATGCCCAGGAACTGCTGGGAGACCTGGTGTTCGTGGAACTGCCGGAAGTGGGCACCCAGCTTGCCACCGGCGACGAATGCGCCGTGGTGGAATCGGTAAAAGCCGCCTCCGATGTCTACAGCCCCCTGGACGGCGAAGTGACGGAAGCCAACGAAGACCTGGCAGACAGCCCCGAAGACATCAACGAAGCCCCTTATGACAACTGGATCTTCAAGCTGCGGCTGAGCAACTCCGCCCAGCTCGACGAGTTGCTGGACGCTGAAGCCTACGCCGCCTTCGCCGAAGAAGACTGATAAATCATGCCCTTCATTCCACACACTGAAGAAGAAGTCCGGCAGATGCTGGAAGTCATCGGCGCGGACAGCATCGATGACCTTTTCGATGAAATTCCCGAGGCCTTGCGCTGCGGCAGCCTGGAAAGCATCGGTGATGGCCTGTGGGAGCAGGAAATCACGGCCCTGATGCAGGAAAAGGCCCGGGAAGACGGTCAGCCGCTGTGCTTCATCGGCGCCGGCGCCTACGATCACCATATCCCGGCTGCCGTGTGGCAGCTGACGACGAGAGGTGAATACTACACTGCTTACACCCCCTACCAGGCCGAGGCAAGCCAGGGCACGTTGCAACTGCTCTACGAATACCAGAGCATGATGACCGAACTCATGGCCATGGACGTGTCCAATGCCTCCCTGTATGACGGCGCATCGGCTCTGGCGGAAGCGGTGCTCATGGCCGTGCGGGCCAACCGCAAGAGCAAATCCCGGCACATCCTGGTACCACGCAGCCTGCATCCACACTATCGGGCAACGGTGCATACGCTGGTGAAAAACCAGGGCATCGAGCTGGTGGAAGTCGCCTACGACGAAAAGACCGGGCAGACCAGTCTGGATGACCTGAACAAGCATCAGGGAAAGGACTATGCTGCCCTGATTATTCCACAGCTCTTCCCTAATCTTTCTAACCTCCTCATTTTCACCTTCAAATGGTTCCGCTACATAAGTCCAAAATGCAGTTTCATAAT
>DTXR01000204.1 GCA_012962365.1 Chromatiaceae bacterium
AGCTTCATCAATACCCGTGCCATTGTCTTTCAGGGAAACAATGGTTTCCCCTTGGCGACCTTTCGAGACATCAAGCACCAGGCTGGGTTGTTGCTTACACGACTGGATCGCATTGATGCCCAGATTACTCAAGGCTCCCAACAAAGCATCCGCATTGCCCCGAACCAGGACATCGGGCGCCTGGTTGGAGACATACATCTGTCCACCGGTGGCCTGCAGATCGATCTCCAGAAGTTGTTCCATGGCATCGATGACATCTTTCAGCCGGAAGCTGGCCTGGTCTTCAGATTGCCCCCGGACATAGGCGAGCATGTTGTTGATCATGTGTTCCATGTGGCGCATTCGTTCCCTTGTCTTGGCAACGAACTGCTGGTGTCTGGCTCTGTCCAGTGACGGATTTTCAAGCTGGGAAAGGTAAAGCAGCACAGAGGCCAGCGGTGTGCGTATCTGGTGCGCCAGTCCGGCAGCCATTTCGCCAAGGGCGGTAAGACGTTGATGCTGATTCAGTAGATCCTGCAAGCGGTGTGCTTCACTCACATCGGTAAGCAACAGTATTTTTCCCTGTCCGCCTTCGAGGGTACTGACCGAAAGACTTACCCAGCGGCCATCATGCAGTTGCAGCTCACGGCTGCCGGAAACAAACCTGGATGCTGCTATCTCCTCCCATGAATGATCGATGATGTCATTTCCCAGCAGCTGATAGGCACCGGGGTTTACTTCCAGAATTCTGCCTCGATCGTCCAGTACCAGTACGCCTCCAGGCAAGGCCTGCAGAAGCTTTTCGAGGCGCTCAGCCACACGCTCTTTTTCCGCAAGCTGGTTGAGGGTTTCCATACGCGCCTGGGACAGTTCTTCTGTCAGGCTGGCAACCTGCTGCTGCAGATCACCGTAGGAACTGGCCAACTGCACACTGATCTGGTTGAAGGCCTCAAACGCGCTTTCCAGTTGCTGGGCTGTTGGCTGTGTTGTTTCCGGCATGGCTTTTCCCTGTATTGCATAGACGCTGTTTTAAACAAGTAGCAACTTCCGTGCCTATATTTTTTATTCTGTATTAACGATGACTTACAGTATTTATCGATAATCACGACAAGGAATTGACACCTCATAAAGCCCTGGGCAATGCGAAAGCCGTCAATAGAACGTCAATATACCCATCCTGCTCTTATGGGCTGTTTGTCATACCCCGGATTCTGCTAAAACGCCGAATTCAGGCCAATATTTCACTTGCCGGATGGTAGTAAAATGCGTGATAGTCTTTTCCAGCATGGAAAAACCAAACAAATGATATACAGGGTGCCATGGTGTCTGTTTACGCACTGGAACAACTTATTGCTGAAACTCGCAGGCTGGCTGCGGAATATCGACGCACAACGGGTCAGATGTTGCCGGTAACCGGGGAAATCGCCCGCTTTGATGCTGCGCGAGAGTTGAACCTGGAGCTCACCGAACCCCGTATTCCCGGTGTGGATGCAACGGGAAAGGAAGAACATGAGAACCGGCGTTATCAAATCAAAGGCCGCGTCATCCTCGACGAATCCAAAACCGGCTATCGAATCGGCCAGCTGAACCCCAATGGTGAATGGACCCATGTGGCGCTGGTACTGCTGGATGAAAACTTTGAGCCTTTCAAGATATACGAAGCGGATAGAGAGGAGATACTGACCGCCCTGTCCCAGTCTACCGGCAAGCGAAGCAAACGGGGGGCAATGTCAGTGGCCAAGTTCGAAGCCATCGGAGAGCTGGTCTGGACGCGGGAAACCGGCCTGGAAGACGAGATATGGAGCAATTATTGACCCGACGACATGGTTAGTCACCGCGTCAGTATTGAGTGTCAGCCGCCCTGGCTACTCCAGCACGCCAGGCAAATTGGCCGCTGCGGTGTTTTCAGCATAAGCCGTTACCGCCCGCCGGCCCTGCTGGATAGCGCCGATGTCATCACCGACACCACCACGGCTCTGTAGCGCCAGTTCCTCTATTTCGGCGTTTATCTGGATGATCCTTCGCAATACCCGGGCCGTATCATTCTCTTCTGATGCCACCACGGGTGTTGCAAAGAATTCATCGATCATATGCTTTCGCATCACGCCCGACTGGATGACCTCCAGCCATTCTCTGGATTCTGCCAGCCGCAGCATTTCCAGGCTGGCATCCAGCAAGGCATCCAGTGCCTGACCCCGCTCAGGGGATATGCCCGATGCGGTGGGCTGAATTGCACTGGCGGATGTCATAATCAGGCACCCGTGGACTTCAGATCTGAATTCCCGGGGCTGGCATGAAGCTCCGCCGGAATTGCCATCCACCCTTCCTTTATCTCGTGCAATAAACCGGAAACTTCAGCCAGTATCTCTTCATCACTTTGGATGTTGGCTTCGAGAAGACGCCGCTCCATGTAGTCATACAGGCTGTCGAGATTAGCTGCAATCTCCCCCCCCAATTCGAGATCCAGGCTGCTGCGCAGGCCGTTGATGATCGATATGGTCTGACCGATGGCTTCTCCTTTTGCAGCGATGTCCTTCCTTTCGATATGGCCCTTGGCTACGGCAATATTGCTCAGAGCACCGTTGAGTAACATCAATACCAGACGATGTGAGTCTGCACCGGTAACCCCGGTGTAGGTATCAACCTGGCTGTACTGGTTTGCTGCATTCTGTGTTGCGGGATGGCTCATTGTTCCTCCGATATTTCCGTAACCGGGCAGATCGTTGGCGTCTGGCCGGGGTTCTTTATGGCTTGTCACTGACGTTGCGCCCCTGGCAACGATGCCAATTGGGACGTAAGAAAACTGCTTGTACCTTGCAATTGTGATACCAGAGAATCCAGTGCAGAAAACTGTCTCAGGTAGCGGGTTTCGATTTGTTCCAGGCGCCGATCCATCGCACTCTGTCGGTCTTCCAGGTCCTCAATACGTGAATCCAATCCATCGGTACGGGATTCGATGAGTCCTCCCGTGTCCAGCCACTGTCCGGTCAGGGACTCGAAGCGTGTTGCATAACCTGTCTGCGCATTGGCAAACAGATCCGCGACAGCGGAATACTCCGCGTTCAGCGCATTTTCTAGCTTGCTGGTTTTTACGCTCATGTTGCCATCTTTCTGGATAGTCAGACCAATCTCGGAAAGATGGTTGTAAACTCCGCCAGTACCGGGATTGTTCATGATGCCCAGCAGGCCTCTTTCTATGCTGAGCAGGGTGCTGTCGGCTTCCAGCTGCCCGTTTCGCAGGGTCTTGATCGAGCTGCGCAGATCATTGTAGGCATCGGCAAACGCCTGAACGGATTCCTTGGCGGCATCCAAGTCTCTGTCGATATCCACACGGATATCCGTGCCAGGCTGCGCCTGACGCAGATCCAGGGTAACACCTTGAATGACATCTGAAATCTTGTTGCTGGAGCGCGTGACACTGTAACCATCCACGCTGATTTCGGCATCCAGGAGCGCCAGATCACCACCAATATCGTTCAGGGTCTGCAAACCAAAACTGGCTGTGCTCAGACTACCGCCATAGGAAATGGTCATCGCAGAAGCCGCACCGCTGTCTTCCGACGTCAGAATCAGCTTCTGGTTGCCACCGTTTCCGTTGACCACCGTGGCGCTTACACCCGGGTTATCCAGGTCGTCGTTGATGAGGTCGCGTATCTGTTCCAGCGTTTGCGCAGACCCCAGGTCGATACTCAGGGTATTGGCAGGGTCCGAACCGATCTGGATGGAAATACTGTCGCCGGCTCCTCCACCAAAGGTTGCGGTGCTGGCAAATTCACTGGAGGTCATTTTGTGGTAGGCAGCCAGGCGCTCCACACGAACATTATAACTGCCGAGCGGCGCTGTGCTGGCTGCAGACACCTGCAGCACATCTTCGTTGCCGGTGGATGCGGAGAACACCTTGAATGCATCCTGTGAACTAAGGCCGTCCATCGCCTCCTGAAAGCCGGACAAAGCGCTCTTCAGCTGCCCATAAGCACTCAACTGCGCCTCATACTGGTTCTGACGTCTCTGCAACGCCTCCATGGGACGTCGTTCCAGGGCCATGAGCTGGTTCACGATGGAATTCACATCCAATCCTGATCCTACTCCCGGTGCTGTAATCATGATTGCCTCACTGCTTCCGATGTACGTTTGCTGCAAAACTGAGAAAGCAAATTCAATGCCAATTCAGGTCTGAGTCTTTATTATTGCGCTGTCGTTTTCCTTTACGCCCAGATTACGCGACAGTGATACAACCTCTTCGGGCGGAATCTGCCGGATGATTTCTTTGGTCTGGGAGTCGAGTACGGTTATTACCGTGCGGCCGCTCTTTTCATCGATGCTGAATTTCAGTTCGCGCCGGATGGCCTGGACGTATTCATTCAACTTGCCGACAGCTTCTGAAACCTTTTGCTGTGTAACCTTTTCTTCCTTTTCAGGTGGCAAGGGATTTCCGTTTTCCGGCAACTCCTGGCCTTTTTGTGCTTTTCCAGGTGACTGCACTGACTGAGACTGGCGAGGCATGACAGCGCCCATGAGCGGTATCACTTTTGATTCTATTTCACTGGCCATTGTCTTGTCCGTTTGTTCCTGAACAGTACCCGGCCTGATCTAACTCGACCGGGCACTGTGATTCACCCAAGCTTAGCGCAACAGTGATAACACGTTCTGTGGTGCAGAATTCGCCTGTGCCAACATTGCAGTGCCAGCCTGCTGCAGGATCTGCACCTTGGTCAGATTGGCGGTTTCTGCGGCGAAATCGGCATCTTGAATCCGGCTGCGGGAAGCAGACAGATTTTCAGAATAGCTCTGTATGCTGCCAATAACCGCTTCAAAGCGGTTTTGTACCGCACCAAAGGTGGATCTGGCCGCTGACACACTATCGATGTCTCCGTCCAGTGTAGTCAGTGCAGTCTGGGCAGCGCCTTGTGTGCTGACATCGATGGCGGTATATGCCGCCAACCCTGTCATATCCTGTGAAGTGACGGTGATGGTTTCACCATTATCCTGTCCAACCTGGAAGACAGTGGCCGCTGCACCATTCAACAGATCCACACCATTGAATTTGGCGCTGTCGACAACACGGGTAATTTCGGCAGTCAGCTGGGTGACTTCCGCCTGCATACCTGTGCGGTCTTCCACCGTGCCGTTCGAGGACTGAACGGCCAGTTCACGAATACGCTGCAGATTGTCACCAATCTGGCCCAG
>DTXR01000205.1 GCA_012962365.1 Chromatiaceae bacterium
GGTATTACGTGCGATTTGCGCCTCGAATCCGAATGTCATGTCCCAACACAGCCTGCAGCTGAAATTGGATGACCAAAAGATATGAAGAGCTACGCGCTGCGCCGCCATTGGTTTGCCGTACACGCCTCCAATCGCAAGCTCAGCCTTGCCGTCCAGACGTTTCTGGCCTTTATCTGTGACGAGGGGAGCCTGATACTCCATGAATGAAAACATCATCGACAGCCACTGTCACCTGGACATGCCCGCCTTCGACCAGGATCGCCAGCAGGTGCTGGCACATGCCCGCGCAGCCGGGGTGATGGGCTTTGTCGTTCCCGGCACGACCCAGGCCAGTTGGCAGAAGATACTGGATCTTTCCGATCAGGAAAAAGACATCTACCCCGCACTGGGTCTGCACCCCTATTTCTGCTCTGAACACAACATCAGCCAGGTTGAACAGCTACAAACGCTGGCCGGGAAAATGCGCCCTGTGGCCATCGGCGAAATCGGCCTGGATTTTTTTCGCCCGGATATCGATCAGGAACTGCAGTTGATGCTGTTCGAATTGCAGCTTCGGGTAGCACAGGATCTTGCACTGCCGGTCATCCTGCATACCCGCAAGGCACATGACCAGGTTCTGAAGCTACTGAAGAAATATCCTGTAGAAGGCGGCATCAGCCATGCGTTCAACGGCAGCTGGCAACAGGCCAGACAATACATGGATATGGGATTCTGTCTGGGATTTGGGGGGATGCTGACCTACGAACGCTCGACCAGGCTGCGCGCATTGGCGGCCAAGCTTCCCCTGGAGCACCTGGTTCTCGAAACCGATGCCCCGGACATGCCCGGCAGCGCCCACCAGTATCAGCGCAACAGCCCCGAATATCTGCCGGAGGTACTGGATGCACTGGAAGAAATCCGTGATGAGGACAGGGCCACGATCGCCTTCAACACCACGATAAACGCATGCAGGGCACTCAACCTGCCAGATAAAACCCGGCCAATTCCAGATCCGCAGGACGTGTAATCTTGATGTTGCTGGCGCTGCCCTCCACCATCCGGGGTTGATACCCCGCCCATTCCATCGCGCTGGCTTCATCGGTGACAGTGACGCCGGCCACCAGCGCATCCGCGAGCGCCTTTCGCAGGACATTCAGGGGAAACATCTGTGGCGTCTGGGCATGCCAGAGGCAATCCCGATCAACGGTAGCGATGATGCTGCCCGTTTCATCGGTGCGCTTCATGGTGTCATGCACGGGTACACCCAACAATCCACCCGTTCCTTCTTGAGCGAGCTCCATGAGACGCGAGAGGTCCTGACGGCTCACACAGGGGCGGGCAGCATCGTGCACGAGCACCCAGTCATCTTCTGCGGCTCGCCCCAACAGATCCTGGAGAGCATTCAAAACGGAATGGCAGCGCTCGGCACCGCCAGCGACAGATGTCACCCTGGGGTCGGCGATACTTTTCGTGGTCGGCCACAGGTCATCTTCCCTGCCCAACGCAACAGTGACGGTTTCGATGCCAGGCTGATTCAGCAACGCCTGGATGCTCCAATCGATGACCATTCTGCCATTCAGCGACAGATACTGTTTGGGAAAATCCGAACCCATGCGCTTGCCGAGACCGGCCGCTGGCACCACCGCATGAAACGTCATGGCGTAGCCGAACCGGCAGGTTCGATGACCTGAAAGAAGGTTTCCCCTTCCTTGATCATGCCAAGATCTGACCGTGCCCGGGCTTCAACGGCTTCAAGACCCGTTTTCAGGCTCTGCACTTCGGCCCGCAAACGGGCGTTACGCTCTTTCATCCGGGCGAGCTGTTGCTGCTGGCTGTCTATCTTTTGCTGCAGGCGATACACTTCCGCCATGCTGCCCTGCCCCACCCACAAGCGGTACTGGAGCACCATAAACATGACCAGCAGCAGGACGAACAGCAGACGGAAATACCAGGGCATCAGGGCATCAGGCCAGTGGGAAGGCTCCCCGGCCTGCGTAGGCAGCGCTATCTCCCAACTGATCTTCGATTCTCATGAGCTGGTTGTATTTGGCTACCCGGTCTGAACGGGACAAAGAACCGGTTTTGATCTGCCCCGTGTTGGTGGCGACAGCAAGATCGGCGATGGTGGTGTCTTCGGTTTCGCCGGAACGGTGGGAGATGACGGCGGAATACCCCGCCTGTTTAGCCATGGTGATGGCTTGCAGGGTTTCGCTGAGGGTGCCGATCTGATTGAATTTGATGAGGATGGAATTGGCAATGCCCTTGTCGATGCCTTCCTTAAGAATCCTGGTATTGGTGACGAACAGATCGTCACCCACCAGTTGCACCTTATCGCCCAGCATCTCCGTGTGCAGCTTCCAGCCGTCCCAGTCGCTCTCATCCATACCGTCCTCTATGGAGATAATGGGGTACTGGCGTACCCAGTTGGCCAGGTATTCTGAAAAGCCTGCGGAATCGAAGCTGCGCTTCTCTGAAGCCAGGTGGTATTTACCATCCTTATAGAATTCCGAGCTGGCAGCATCCAGCCCCAGATAGATATCCTCTCCTGCCTTGTAACCGGCTTTTTCGATGGCCTCCAGAATCACCTCGATGGCTTCTTCGTTGGAACTGAGATTGGGCGCGAAACCACCTTCGTCACCGACGGTGGTAGCCAGTCCACGCTTGCCCAGCACGGACTGAAGGGCGTGAAAGACTTCCGCACCGTAGCGCACGGCCTCCCGGATGGAGGGAGCGCCCACAGGCAGAATCATGAATTCCTGCAGATCCACGCTGTTGTCTGCATGAGCGCCGCCATTGATGATGTTCATCATGGGCACCGGCAGACGCATCTCTTCGCCACCCAGGTACTCGTACAAGGGTTGCTCGTTTTCCTGAGCTGCCGCATGAGCAGCGGCCAGAGAGACAGACAAGATGGCATTGGCCCCCAGTTTGGTCTTGTTCTCGGTACCGTCCAGTTCGATCATACGCTGATCCAGTGCCGCCTGATCGGCCACATCCATGCCGCTGACCACATCACGAATGAGGGTATTCACGTTTTCCACTGCCTGCAGTACACCCTTGCCACCGTAGCGCTGGGTATCACCATCACGCAGTTCCAGCGCCTCGCGGGAGCCGGTGGATGCACCGGAAGGCGCTACAGCGCGGCCCATGGCGCCATCTGCAGTATAGACATCTGCTTCTATGGTGGGATTTCCCCGGGAATCCAGAATCTCCCGGGCTCTTACGCTGATGATTTCCGACATCTTGTCGTCTCCAAATTTATGATCACTAGAATTCTATCAATGTGTTGGGGAAACATGCTTCTCTGCAGCCAGCGCTACAGGCTGCTTTCGATAAAGCCCTGGCGCTTCACCACGGCATCGATCTCCAGCAATGTTTCCAGCAATTCCTGCATACGTCCCAGCGGCCAGGAATTTGGCCCATCGCTCAAGGCCTTTTCCGGGTTCTCATGGGTTTCCATGAATAAGCCGGATACGCCGGCAGCCACGGCTGCCCGGGCCAGCACAGGCACATGTTCACGCTGACCGCCGGAAGACTTTCCCAGTCCGCCGGGTTGCTGCACCGAATGGGTGGCGTCGAACACCACGGGACAACCTGTTTCTCGCATGACCGCCAAGCCACGCATGTCCGAAATCAGCGTGTTGTAACCAAAGGAGACGCCGCGCTCACAAACCATGACTTGCGAATTCCCGGCTGCCCGTGCTTTGTCCACGACATTGCTCATGTCCCATGGCGCAAGAAACTGGCCCTTTTTTATGTTCACCGGCCTTCCCTGGGATGCGACACGCTGAATGAAATTGGTCTGCCGACATAAAAAGGCGGGCGTCTGCAACACATCGGCCACTGCAGCCACTTCATTCAGTGGCGTGTCTTCATGGACATCGGTCAGCACCGGAAGGTTCAGGTCTTTCTTTACCTGCTCCAGCACTTTCAGGCCTTCTTCGATGCCCGGACCACGAAAGCTTTGGTGGGAGGAACGGTTGGCCTTGTCGAAGGACGACTTGTAGATCAGAGGAATGCCCAATGCTTCGGTGATCTCCTTGAGCGTAGCGGCGGTATCCAGCGCCGAATCCAGGCTCTCCACCACACAGGTGCCTGCAATCAGAAACAACGGGCGATCCAGCCCAACCTCGAAACCACATAGATTCATGTAACTCAGGCTTCCTTCTTCTGATGCTGCTCGATGGCGGCCTGGACAAACCCGGTAAACAGGGGGTGGCCATATCGGGGCGTGGAGGTGAATTCCGGATGGAACTGGCAGGCCAGGAACCAGGGGTGATCCGGAAGCTCGACAATTTCGGCCAACGTGCCATCGGCAGATGTACCAGTGATGCGCAGCCCTTTCTCCTGCAGCAGCTCGCCATACTGGTTGTTGAATTCGTAGCGATGGCGGTGGCGCTCGATGATGCGTTCCTTGCCGTACAGTTTGCGCGCCAGAGAACCCTCCGCAAGGATACATTCCTGCCCCCCCAAGCGCATGGTGCCGCCCAGATCGGAGCGCTCATCACGCTGCACCACAGAACCGTCCTTTTCCAGCCATTCGGTGATCAGGCCGATGACCGGCGCGGACGTATCCTTGTCGAATTCGGTGCTGTGAGCATCTTTGAGGCCAACCACATTCCGGGCATATTCGATGACCGCCACCTGCATACCCAGACAAATACCCAGATAGGGAATGCCCTGCTCCCGCGCATAGCGCACGGCGGCAATCTTGCCTTCTACCCCCCGGTTGCCGAAACCGCCAGGAACCAAAATAGCATCCATATCCGCCAGCTGGCTCAGGTCGCCATCCTCGAAATCTTCCGAATCAAAATACTGAATATCGACCCTGGAGCCCGTCTGTATGCCCGCGTGAATCAGGGCTTCATTGAGCGACTTGTAGGATTCGGTCAGATCGACATACTTGCCTACCATGGCGATATGGACTTCATGATGGACATTGAACAGGCCGTCCACGACATTTTCCCACTCGGACAAATTTGCGGGAGGCACATCCAGTTTCAGCTGTTCCACCACGATCTGATCCAGATCCTGCCCATGCAGCAGCAGAGGAATACGATAGATCGTATCGGCATCCACCGCAGAAATTACCGCCCTTTCCTGCACATTGGTGAACAGGGCGATCTTGCGGCGCTCTGCGTCCGGCAGGGATCTGTCTGCACGACACAGCAGCACATCAGGCTGAATGCCGATAGAGCGCAGTTCCTTCACCGAATGCTGGGTTGGCTTGGTCTTTATCTCACCCGAGGTGGGAATATAGGGCACCAGCGTCAGGTGCATGAACAGGACATTCTCATGGCCCAGTTCAACTCCCATCTGACGAATGGCCTCCATGAAAGGCAGGGACTCGATATCACCGACCGTGCCACCGATTTCCACCATGGCCACATCAAAATCATCCGCACCCAAACGAATCTGGCGCTTGATTTCGTCGGTAATATGCGGAATGACCTGCACGGTGCCGCCCAGATAGTCACCCCGCCGCTCCTTGCGTATGACGCTTTCATACACCTGGCCACTGGTAAAGTTGTTGTGCGTTCCCATGGTGGTGTTGATGAAGCGTTCGTAGTGGCCAAGATCCAGATCCGTTTCAGCGCCGTCTTCGGTTACGAATACCTCACCGTGCTGAAACGGACTCA
>DTXR01000206.1 GCA_012962365.1 Chromatiaceae bacterium
CGATGGCGGTGATGGTTGTGGACAGCGCCGTGGACATGCCGTGTATGACCAGTCCCATGCCGCCCACATCCACCGCGTTTTCCAGCAGGTCGGATGCTCCCAGCAGAGCCAGGGACAGGGAAACGATAGTGCCGAACACGCCGGTGAGAATAAGAATGTTGCTGATGTATTTTGGTAAGCTGGTGCGGGTGCTTTCATTTGCCAGCAGGGTGGCTGCCAGCGCGCCCTGATTGATGGGCGTACTGGAATTGAACAGGCGTTCCATCGCCAGATAGCGGCGTGCGATGATACTGTTGACCCGAACCTGATCCAGCGGGTTTTCGTTTTCTTCTTCCTGGTTGTGTATGAAACGGCTGGTGGCGGCTTCTTCGCGGCTGTAGGATAAAAAGATGCTGACCATGCGCAGCATACCCACCAGGAACAAGGCGACAATGGAGCCGTTGATGATCCAGCCCGTGGCCGTCAGCTGATCCTTGAAATACACGGTCTGGATCAGCTCGAATTTCCATATAGACACGCTGGCGAGGATGACCGCCAGCAATAACATGAGCAGTAGTGTATTGCGGCTGAAATGACTGCGAAATGTAATAATCTGCAAGAATCCCTACCTCTGGGCATTTGACTCCTAATGAATGTTGATATTAACACAAGCAGCGCAAGGGAAAGATACCGGCACGATCTGCTGGATATCTATCTGGCAGCGTTGAGATCTGTACACGGAGAGCAGGCTGTTGCCCGCTGGCTGGCTGCCAATACGGTTACCGCATGTGCTGTGATCGCTGTCGGAAAAGCTGCGCCGGCAATGATGCGGGGTGCATCGCAGACCCTTGGGGAACGGCTGGAGGCAGGGCTGGCCATTACCCGGCACGGCTATGCGGATCCGCAGCTTTCCTCTCATGCCAGAATAACCCAGGTGGAATCTTCTCACCCCGTGCCGGATGACAGCAGTCTGAGTGCTGGTCGGGCGATGCTCGACTTCATCGCTCATCAGCCAGGCGACAGGCCCTTGCTGTTCCTGATTTCCGCCGGGACGAAGCGCCTCGACCAGGCTGGAAGTACCGCCGGAAATCAG
>DTXR01000207.1 GCA_012962365.1 Chromatiaceae bacterium
ACGATAACCTCATCATTTAGCTTGATTTTGATAAACTCTTCTTCAGGTTTAACGATCGTAGCGATCAAACCACCCGTAGTAACGATCTTGTCACCTTTACAAGACCTTCAAGCATTGCTGCATGTGTTTTTTGTGCTTGGCCTCAAAGGGCTGACGCACCCCTCATCGGCACGAAAGGGCAACTACTATGGCATGGCGGGCATGGCTATCGCTATCGGAGCGACGCTGCTCGGCAGCGAAGTGCAGTCCTATGGTTTCATCATCGCGGGCGTCGTAGCCGGAGCCATCATTGGTTCTGTGCTGGCTGCAAGGGTGCAGATGACAGCCATGCCACAGCTGGTGGCGGCGCTGCACAGTTTCGTGGGCATGGCGGCAGTGCTGGTCGCGCTGGGAACCTATCTGAACAAGGCGCAGGCTGGATTGCTCAATCCCGTCCTCATGGGTGAGTTGTCAGCCGGCATTGTGATCGGTGCCATCACGTTTTCGGGTTCCGTGATCGCCTTCGGCAAGCTCCAGGGATTGATCTCCGGCGCGCCGGTGATATTCAAGGGGCAGCATGCCTTGAATGCAGCGCTGGGCGTGGTCACCGTAGGGCTGGCCATCGTGTTCGCCACTACAGAGGCCTCCTGGGCACTGGTGCTCATGACATTGCTGGCCTTTGTGCTGGGCTTTACCCTTATCATTCCCATCGGCGGGGCGGATATGCCGGTAATCATTTCCATGCTCAACAGTTATTCCGGCTGGGCGGCCGCAGCCACGGGTTTCACCCTAGGCAATAACCTGTTGATCATCGTTGGCGCGCTGGTGGGTTTCTCGGGAGCCATCCTGTCTTACATCATGTGTCGCGCCATGAACCGCTCTATCATCAATGTGGTGTTCGGTGGCTTTGGCGGTGAACCGGAAGCGGGTCCAAGTGCGGTTGCTCAGGCTGCAGAGAAGGGTGTGAAATCAGCTTCGGTGGAAGATGCAATCTATTGGATGGAAGATGCCAATCGCGTCATCATCGTGCCCGGTTATGGCATGGCGGTGGCTCAGGCCCAACATGC
>DTXR01000208.1 GCA_012962365.1 Chromatiaceae bacterium
CTGGATCTTCAGCATCTATGTGCTCTTCAACTTGGTCAGCACGCCGTTGATGTCCAAGCTATCCGACGCCTTCGGTACCTTCGAAGCCGTCCATTTCCACCAGCAACTGGTTCAGGGTCTGCTCGCGCTCGTCGTGCCCGCCGCCTAGGCCGGCGCCACGATGGCGGCCCACCGCATCGATCTCATCGATGAAGATGATGCAGGGGGCGTGTTTCTTGGCGGTCTCGAACATATCGCGCACACGTGAAGCGCCCACACCGACAAACATCTCGACGAAATCCGAACCGGAAATGGTAAAAAACGGCACTTTGGCTTCGCCCGCAATGGCTTTGGCCAACAGGGTCTTGCCCGTACCGGGAGAACCGACCATGAGTACACCTTTTGGAATCTTGCCACCGAGACGCTGGAACTTGGAAGGGTCCTTGAGGAACTCCACCACTTCCTGCACTTCTTCCTTGGCTTCTTCAACACCGGCCACGTCGGCGAAGGTCACCTTGACTTGGTCTTCGCTGAGCATGCGCGCCTTGCTCTTGCCGAAAGACATGGCGCCGCGGCCACCGCCGCCACCCTGCATCTGTCGCATGAAAAAGATCCACAGCGCCACGATGATGATCAGGGGGAACCAGTTGATGAGAATCAGCTTGAGCATGGAAGGCTGCTCGGGCGGCTGGGCACGAATATCCACGCCTGCGGTGAGCAGATCGCCCACCAAACCGGGATCGTCAGGGCTTTCGGTAAGAAACGTGCTACCGGAAGATGTCGTGCCTTCGATTTTTCCACCATCGTGAATGATCACACTGGTCACATTGCCCTGCTTCACCTGTTCCAGGAACTGGGAGTAGGAAATCGCCGGTGCGCGATTCTTCTGCCCGTTGAAGCTGTTGAAAACCGTCATCAGCACGATGGCGATCACAACCCAAAGGACAATATTTTTTGCCATATCGTTCAAAACAAGATTCCTCTCATGTTCCTTGCCATATCCTTAAATAGGACAGTGGCAAAAGAATTACGTTCTATCTGAAACCCCGGAATTCGGGAGGATACAGCGTTCGAGATGACGGATCACTGCTTCAGATGTCAACTGTTAGGGAACTTCTGATTGTAAGTCGTGGACTCGCATATTGCGCCCAGACTTAATCAGAGACTCCTTTAGTAGAAAATATCAGGATTTATAGCCTGTTGCTACCATATACACTTCGCGGCTTTTCGGTCGGGAGGACTTCGGCTTACGGGTCACTACCCGGCAAAAGCTGCTTCGGGCTTCACGAATATACTCGTCAAAGCCCTCACCCTGGAAGATCTTTGTGACGAAGCTGCCACCCGGTTTCAGGGTATTTCGGGCAAAATCCAGTGCCAGTTCACACAAATACATGGAACGCGGCTGATCCACAGCCCGCACCCCGCTGGTATTGGGCGCGATATCGGAAATCACCACGTCAATGGCACGCCCGTCCAGCATCTTCATCAGTTCATCCAATACCGACGCCTCCCGAAAATCACCCTGAAGGAAATCCACGCCGTGAATGGCATCCATTTCCAACAGATCCATGGCGAACACCTTACCCTGATCACCAACGATGGCGGCGGCTACCTGGCTCCAGCCACCAGGCGCGGCACCAAGGTCCACGACCACCTGCCCCGGTTTGAGTATTCTGTCCTTTTCCTGCAGCTCCAGCAGCTTGTAACTCGCCCGTGAACGATACCCGTCACGCTGGGCTCGCTGTACATATTCGTCATTGACATGACGCTGCATCCATTGGTGACTGCTCTTGGATCGTGCCATCGCGAAATGCTGTGATGAATAAAGACCTGAATTATACCGCTTTTACGTCCCGGAAAAATGTTTTCACGCCGAAATCAGGGAACGGGTAAAATAGCCGCCCGGTAACCTGCCCTGAACATGGAGTCTCCTGTGTCCCTTTCCAATTCCCAGATCCGCCACCTGCGTGGTCTCGCCCATTCGCTGAAACCTGTGGTGATGGTGGGCCAGCACGGCTTGCGTGAGTCTGTTCTGGAAGAAATCGGCATCGCGCTGGATTTTCACGAACTCATCAAGATCAAGGTCAGCGCCGGCGATCGGGACGAGAGAGACAGGATTATTACCAGCATCGTGGATGAAACCGGCGCAGAACGGGTTCAGCGTATCGGCAACATGGCCATTCTGTTCAGGAGAAACACCAAGAAGCCCAAGATTGCGTTGCCCTGATCACGTTTGTGCCCCCGCAGCAGTGCGAAAATGCCTTATGATGCATCACTTTTCCGCAATATTACGGCACCCGGCTCCTAGGCTTTCAGCGCTCCTGCTCAGCCTGGCGCTGCTTCTAATCCCGCAAGCGGCTTCGGCTGCCAGCAAGACGCTCATCGGACAGGTATCGAGCTATTCCACTCTCCATTCCATCGGGATTGAAGTCCGGATAGAGGGGGATGACAACCACAACGCCCGTGGCACACTCAAATACCGGCCCGCCGGAAACGCCCCATGGCGCCCTGCACTGGATCTGTTCCGGGTTGATTACGCGCCTGACAATCCGGTAAAGAACATCACGGATCACTTCAATGGATTTGCAGGTAGTGTCTTTTTCCTCGACCCGGGGCAGCGCTATGAACTGATGCTCAACATCAGCGATCCGGACGGAGGAAATACCAGCCAGACGCTCGTGATCGACACCCGATCCGAGCCCCGCAAGCCAGTCGGCGGACGAATACTCCATGTCCAGCCTGGCAATGGCGGGGGCACAGGCGCAGTCACCGATCCGTTCCTTGGCGTTGAGGAAGCCCAGACACACGCCCGGCCGGGAGATACATTCCTGCTCCACGGCGGCATCTATTCCGGCTTCGACAGCGGCGGCGAGATTCTGTTGGACACACCAGGTGCCAGTGGCAACTATATCGTCTGGCAGGCTGCACAGGGCGGCAACGTGATTTTTGATGCCCCGCTGCGCATCGCCGCCGGCCATTTATGGGTAGAGGGCATCCATATACGCGGCCATGCCAACGTGGCGGACGAGTACGGGCTGAGAACCTACAATGCACCGAGCGACGTCGTCATCAAGGACAACCTGTTCACCGACTTCTACTACAGCATCGTCCTGAACCATGGTGGATCGAACTGGCTCATCACCGACAACATCATTGTCGGCGACAAGGACATCAACATGCCGGACGGCCCGGCGAGCTGGGGCGGAGAAGGTATCGACCTGCATCATACCAGCGGCCACACCGTGGCCTGGAACCGGATCTCCCGGGTGGCAGACGGCATTTCCTATCCCCTGAGCAATACGGACATTTTCAGAAACGAGATATTCGATGTCACCGACGACGGTATTGAACCGGACTATGGCTACACTAATATCCGGGTATGGGAAAACCGCATCTCCAACGCGCGACACAACGCCTTCAGCTTTCAGCCCATGAATCGTGGGCCCTGGTATTTCATCCGCAACCAGGCGGCCGCACCCCTGGAATCTACGCTGAAGATCCGCAGCACCAGCCGCGTGTTCCTGGCACACAATCTCCTTGTGGGCTGGGACAATGCGCTCGGCTCCTCATCACCCAATGAAGTGCCCGGTATCCTGACCTTCCATTCGAGCAACAATATCTGGATCAGCGCCAACAACGGCTATGCCTGGCAACACAATGCCGGAACACACCTGCCGGACTGGCGAACTTATCTGGATTACGACGGTTTCGACTGGGGCAGCGCAACCTATGCCGTGAAATGGGCGGGCGAGCGCTACCCCCTGCTGACGGATTTTTCCCAGGCAACAGGGTTGCAAACCCACGGTGTTCGCATCGACCGCAACAGTTGTTTCACACAGTACGAGATACCCTTGGCCCCGCCGGCTCCCATGCCATTCCAGCACATGTCATTGAAGCCGGATTGCAATGCCGTGGATGCAGGTGTTCTGCTGGCAAACATCAACGATGGCTATGCGGGAAACGCGCCTGATCTCGGTCCCTTCGAACTGGGCGCAAAACTGCCCCACTACGGCCCAAGAGGTAAACTGTTCAGCGATGGATTTGAAAGCTGGTAGCGGACGCTATTTCAGTTTCCAGGCATCCAGCCAGACAGCGCTGGCAGGCGCAAGATCAAATTCGGACCGCAGACGTTTGCTCATATCCGGCATATGGGCAGCGCCATAGAAAATGGCCAGCTTTTTCTTGCCCGCATCGATTTCCTGTC
>DTXR01000209.1 GCA_012962365.1 Chromatiaceae bacterium
GTATCCGCTCGACAAACCACACCCTGTGTGTTGGAGGGCATGACTCATGGTGAGGTCGTGAGACTTCAGTTGGAGGCTGTCGTCTGAGTCTGACGGGCGGCGGCCCAGTTGGCGGGGGTCAGCTCGGCGATGCGCGACTGCGGCCAGCCACCGGCCAGCTTGGCGAGCACGTCGTTGAAGTAGCTCCAAGGATCGATGCCGTTGAGCTCGCAGCCTCCGATCAGCGAGTATGCCGTCGCGGCATGATGCCCTCCCGCTTCGCTCCCGGCGAAGAGGTAGTTGCGACGACCCACGGCGATGATCTTGTTCAGGCGCTCTGGTGCCCCGTTGTCCGGCGGAAGACGACCGTCTTCGAGGAAACGGCCAAGAGCAACCCACTGGCGGCTCATGTACCCCAGCGCCTTACCAAGGGGGCTCTTGGGAGGCTCCGTCTCGAAATGCTTCGCCACGAAGCGACCCAGCTCCTCGTACAACGGCTTCGACTTCTCGCGCCGGATCTCGAGCAGCTCTTCGGGGCTCGCCCGAGCCTTGGCCGCCTTGCGCTCGATCTTGTAGAGCTTCTTGATCAGCTTCAACGGGATCGCGGCCCGAAGATCACCAGCGTCCAAAGCGCGGACATAGTAGCGTCTGGCGTGCATCCAACACCCAACCTCGGTCGCCTTGGCATCGTCGCCCTCGAAGAGCGCGTCGTAGCACCCAGCGGCGTCGCATTGGATGTAGCCCTCCCGGTCCTCGAGAAAGTCTTGAGGCCAGTGGTACTTCTGGTCGGGGCTGAAGAAGAAGTAGCAGTGGCGGCTGTCGCCGATGTGACCCCACAGCGCTCCTCTTACGATGTTGGCGGGGTGCTCGCGGTCGAGCACCTTGAGCGCCGTGTCGTCGGTCTGGAGCAGGAAGGAGGCCAGAACCGCCTTGGCCTCTTCTTTGGCGATGGGCTCGAGTTGCTCGAGAACGGCGCCGACCCAGTCGCTGATCGTCGAGCTCGGGATATCCACACCCAAGCGGCGATAGCGCTGCATCTGACGATAGAGCGGAAGGTGGTCCTTGTACTTCCCAACCAGGATGTCGGCCAGCAGACCCGCTCCGGGCTTGCCTTTGTCGAACACCTTGTCGGCTACTGGGGCCACGACGATCTCGCTCTCGCACTTGGGACAGGCGAGCTTCTCACGAGCGTGCACCGTCACGAAGAAACGAGCCGGCTGAAACTCCAGCGTTTCGCTTCGCTCGTAGCCGATGCACACCCGCTCCGGGTGGTCACCGCACTTCGGACACCGACGCTCGTCGTTGGCGACCCGGATGATTTTTTCGTGTCGTTCCAGGTGCTCCGGGAGCTTCTGACGACCACCACGTTTCTTCTTTTTCTTCCGAGTCGTCTCGGTCGCCTCGTCCTCCAGCGGCTCGTCGTCTTTGTTCTCGTCAGCTCCGTCGGCGTTTTCGTCGCGAGCTCCGTCGGCGTCTTCGTCGCTCTCTTCTTCGAGGAGCCCGAGGAGCAAGCTGAGCTGCTCAGCCCCGATACCCTCACCGCGCCGACCGAACTGTTTGCGCAGCAGTTTGTGGACCTTTAGCTCCAGCTCGGTGTTCTTGTCGCGGAGTTGTCCGAGCAGCTCGACGACCAGCTCGATCGCCTCTTCGGCGCGACCCTCGGTGGACATTTCGAGCAGGTGTTTGCGAAGCCCGGGGAGGTCTTTCTTGGCGACTGAGAAGGGCGACACGACCGGCGTTAGATCAAAGAAAAAGCGAGGTTGCAAGGCCCTCTTAAAAAGCCCTTAAAGTTCGGATCCTTACAACCCGCCGATCAGGAGCGCTCGCGCAACGACTCAACCAACAGCAGCTCTCGGCGGAGGATTCCA
>DTXR01000210.1 GCA_012962365.1 Chromatiaceae bacterium
ACTGACCTCATTGATGATACGGCTGGAGACCTTTTCCAGAAACTCCCAGGGCAGGTGGCCAATGTGGGCGGTCATGAAGTCCACGGTTTTTACAGCCCGTAGCGTAACCACGTATTCATAGCGGCGGGCGTCACCCACCACGCCGACAGATTTGACCGGCAGGAACACGGCAAAGGCCTGACTTACCTCGTCATAGAGCTTGTGGTTGTACAGTTCCTCGATATAGATATGATCCGCCTGGCGCAGGATATCGGCGTATTCTTTTTTCACTTCGCCAAGGATGCGCACCCCCAGACCGGGGCCGGGGAAGGGATGGCGATAGACCATTTCTGATGGCAGGCCCAGTTTGACGCCCACTTCACGCACCTCGTCTTTGAACAGCTCCTTGAGCGGCTCCACCAGCTTGAGCTTCATGTAATCCGGCAGTCCCCCCACGTTGTGATGGGACTTGATGACATGGGCCTTGCCGGACTTGGCGCCGGCGGATTCGATGACATCGGGATAGATGGTGCCCTGGGCAAGGTAATTGACATCCTCGATCTTCGCCGCCTCTTCCTCGAAGATATCGATGAACATGTTGCCGATGATCTTGCGCTTTTTCTCCGGGTCGGTCTCGCCCTTGAGGGCATCGAGGAATCGCTGCTCAGCATCCACACGGATGACTTTCACGCCCATGTGCCGGGCAAAGGTTGCCATGACCTGATCCCCTTCATGCAGGCGCAAAAGACCGTTGTCCACGAAGATACAGGTCAGCTTGCCGCCGATAGCTTTGTGCAGCAGTGCTGCCACTACGGAAGAATCCACACCACCGGATAAGCCCAGCAATACTTTGCCGTCGCCGACTTGTTCACGGATGGCCTGGATGCTGTCATCGATGATGTTTTCGGAGGTCCACAGGGATTCACAGCCGCAGATTTCATGCAGGAAACGGCTGAGGATGCGCTTGCCCTGGGTAGTATGCGTCACTTCAGGGTGGAACTGTACGCCATAGAAGTGGTGGCTTTCATCGGCGATACCCGCAAGGGGTGCATTATCGGTTTCAGCGATGACGCTGAATCCTGGGGGCAGGGATTCTACCCGGTCACCATGGCTCATCCATACGTCCAGCAGGCCGTAACCTTCGTCCGTTACATGATCTTCTATGTCTCTGAGCAGGTGAGAATGGCCTCTGGCCCGTACCTGCGCGTAGCCGTATTCGTGTTTTTCGGAACTGCTCACCTTACCGCCGAGCTGCGCGGCCATGGTCTGCATACCGTAGCAAATGCCCAGCACCGGCACACCCATCTCGAACACCAGCTGCGGCGCACGGGGCGGGTTGTCGCCGGTAACGGTCTCAGGGCCGCCGGAAAGAATAATGCCACGGGACTGCTGTTCTTTCAGCGCATCTTCACAATTGTCCCAGGGCCAGATCTCGCAATACACACCGGCTTCACGTACCCGGCGGGCAATGAGCTGGGTGTATTGGGAGCCGAAATCGACAATGATGATGCGATAATCATGGATGTTGCTGGTCATGTTGTTTTCAACGCTCTGAAATAAAGTGGGAAATCAATAGATCCGGTTTAAACAGCACCAGGATACGCCCGTCACGACTGTCATCCCGGCGCAGACCGGGGTTCGGGAAGACACTCTGCCCCTTTGAGTTCCGGCCAGTCCACGCCAGAATGGCGATTGGCGCTTTTATTAACCCGGCGACTCTTCGGGCGCCAGATCAATCACGGCGGTAGTTGGGC
>DTXR01000211.1 GCA_012962365.1 Chromatiaceae bacterium
CACGGTTGGCTATGACGATTTTTTCGATCATGACTGCTGCCTCACTCGATGATGAACAGCGGCTGGTTGTATTCCACGGGCTGACCGTTTTCCACCAGGATGCGCTTCACTACACCGGATTTGTCGGATTCGATCTGGTTGAGAATTTTCATCGCCTCGATGATACACAGCGTATCCCCGGCATTGACGCTCTGGCCTTCATTGATGAAGGGTTTGGCGCCGGGATTGGGAGCACGATAGAAAGTGCCCACCATGGGAGAATGGATGATATGGCCCTCCATTTCCGGTTCGGCCTGTTCTTCCGCCGGTGCTGCGGCAGTGGCAGTTGGGGCGGGGGCAGGGGCCGCCGCTGCTACGGCTACCGGGGCAGGCGCGGGAAGGGTGCCGTGACGACTGATGCGCACCGATTCCTCGCCTTCGTGTATCTCGATTTCGGCGATATTAGATGCTTCGAGCAGTTCGATGAGTTTCTTTACCTTGCGTATATCCATGAAGTTATGACCCTGTATCTGTGGATGCGCCAAGGTGTTTGTCGGCTGCCTGCAGGGCCAGTTCATAGCCCTGGGCGCCCAGACCGCTGATCACGCCCACTGCCACATCGGAAAGATAGGAGTGATGGCGGAATTCCTCGCGGGCAAACACGTTGGAGAGATGCACCTCTATAAATGGAATGTTCACACCGAGCAGAGCATCCCTCAGGGCGATGCTGGTGTGGGTAAGGGCGGCGGGGTTGATGAGGATGAAATCCACAGCATCACGGCCGGCCTGATGAATTCTGTCGATGAGCTGAAATTCCGCGTTGGACTGAAAAAATTCCAGCTCGTTTCCCTGGGTCATGGCAAGACTCAGCAGGGTTTTCTCGATATCGGCCAGAGTGGCCTGTCCGTAGTGTCCGGGTTCCCGTGAGCCGAGAAGATTGAGGTTGGGGCCGTTGATTACCAGAATCTTGCTCATTGAAAACCGGGTCCAGAAAAATTAATTGTCGGGAACTACGCTTAATCAGCCCGTAATTTGCCCAATTTTGCGCTAAACTGGCGGAGTTGTCCAGTGCTGCATGTTTTATTTTCGCAGAGAAAAGCTTCTGTAAACGTTTCCCTTGGATTCACGGGGTAAGGGTAAGCTTTTCGAGGAGCGGTCGTAACCGGGTTTCTCGCATTTCCCCCGCCTGACGCAGCAGGATTTTGCCGCCGCGATCGGCCACCACGGTGTAGGGCAGGGCATTGAAGCGATCGCCGAGCTGGGCGGACAGTTCCAGGGCCTTTTCTTCCCCCAGCAGTACGGGAAACTCAATACCATGGGTGTCAACGAAGTTCTGCACCGCTTCCTGGTCATCGATGGCGATGCCGACGAACAGCACGCCCTTGTCGGCGAACTGCTCTTGAAGTTTCACGAACAAAGGCATTTCTTTGCGGCAGGGTGGACACCAGGTCGCCCAGAAATTGATGACCAGGATCTTGTCCCGCCATTCTTCCGCCCGCCAGGAATTGCCATCCAGGTTGGGCAGGGTGAAATCCGGTATCTGGCTGAAGACGCCATGGGAATCCGGCAGCACTTCATGGTGTTGCTGTCGCCACTGATAGACGCCAGTGATAACGGCGCCAAGGCCCAGGCCAATGACTGCCAGAAGCGCCAGTTGCTTGAAATTCATGGTTGTTTCACTTTGGCTACGTGGCGCTTGAATTCGCCGGCGCCCATGTAGCCCATGAGGCGCAAATGTCTGATTTCGTTGCCATCTGTTCCCCAGAAGATCATGGCGGGAGGCGCCGGGATGCCGATCTTTTCCATCAGCGCCATGTCGGTTTCATCCTGTTCTGTCACATCGGCCTGCAGCAGTACGAAACTGCTCATGGCGGCGACCACCTCAGGCCGTGAAAAGACGTTCTTCTCCATCTGCTTGCAGTAGATGCACCAGTCGGCATAAAAATCCAGCATGACGGGTTTCCCGGCCGCTTTGGCCGTGGCCAGTTCACGTTCGAGGTCTGCAACGCTCTTGACCTTCCTGAATTGCAGATGAGTTTCGGCGCCAGCGCCTCCACCTACTGCCAACCCGCGCAACGGCTGCAAAGTGTCTTTGCCGTTGGCAGCGACACCGACGAGGAACAGGGAGCCGTAAATCAGCAGGACGACACCCAGGCCTTTCCACAGTTTGCTCCAGCCGCTGGCTTCCACGCTGAGTTGCTGCAATGCGCCCATGTAGATGGCCGAGACGATGAGGAGCACGCCCCACAGACCCATGGTGACAGGTTCAGGCAGGAAGCGTTCCAGCATGGTGATGGCCAGACCCAGCATCATGACGCCGAACACGCCTTTCACTGCATCCATCCAGCCCCCGGCCTTGGGCAGCAGTTTACCGGCGGAAGTCCCGATGGCGATCAGGGGCGCGCCCATGCCCATGGCCATGGCGAACAGGGCAACACCGCCAAGCACGGCATCCCCGGTTTGGCCGATATAGATCAAGGCGCCCGCCAGTGGCGGAGCGACGCAGGGTCCCACGATGAGGGCGGACAGCAATCCCATGATGGCCACACCGCTCAGTTCACCACCGCTCTGGCGGTTACTGATCTCACTCAATCTGCTTTGCCAGCTTGCAGGCAGTTGCAAATCATAGAAACCGAACATGGACAGAGACAGGAGAACGAACAACAGGGCAAAGGCGCTGAGTATCCAGGGATTCTGGAAGGCGGCAGTCAGGTTGAGGCTGGCGCCAAACATACCCGCCAGCACACCGACTATGGTGTAAGTCACCGCCATGGCCAGCACATAGACGAGAGAAAGAGTGAATGCCTTGCGAGTGGTGATGCTGGTGCCCTGCCCGGCGATGATACCTGACAATATGGGGATCATGGGGAACACGCAAGGGGTAAAAGCCAGCAACAGGCCGATGCCGAAAAATGTCAGTAGAATCAGCCAGGTACTGCTATCTTTGAGCATAGAGGCAATCTGCTCCTGTTCGGATTGCTCGACGGCGGCTGTCGATGAGCTAACCGCTGCTGCAGCTGGTGCGGATTCGGCCTGATCAGCGGCGTCGGCACCCCTGTTTGTTGGCGTGGCTTCGGAAACCGGGGGGAGCTGAACCTTGAACTGTTTCTTTTGGGGTGGGTAACAGATGCCCCGTTCGGCGCAGCCTTGGTACTTCAGGGTGATAGTGGCTTCTGTGGCGCCGGTGCTCTTGCGGATGAGAGGAATATCCAGATCCAGGTTGTGCACGAAAACGGCCACGTCACCGATGCTGCCGTCCGGCTTGATCGAGTCGTGTTTGATCTTGGGCGGTGGCAGCGTGATTTTGCCGAGCGCCACGTCGCTGCCATCGAGACTGACGCTGACCTTGTCTTCATATAAGTAGGTACCGTCGGCGATTTCCCAGTGTACCTGCAGATTCTTGCCGTCCTTGGATTCGACGAAGGGGCGATAGGCCTGGTCGGGTGACAGAACACCGTCATCGTCCCCCAGCCCCAGGTCGTCACCGAGTGCGCCCAGGGCATCCAGGGGAGAAGGCGGGTCGATGGAATCAACCGGGCTGGATGGGGTGACGGGGATTTCAGAGCCGGACACCTGCACCAGCGTTTCCTGGGCATCTTCGGCGGCAGCTGGGGTGACCGGCGGGGGTTGATCGGCTTCCCCATTCAGGGCGATGAGCAGTTTCTGGGTGTGGGGTGGGTAGCAGATGCCCGCATCGGCACAGCCCTGGGAACGGGCTTCCAGCTCAAGCATGCTCGGAACGCTGCCGGTGATGTGATACGGCAACGCGATTTCGACCTGGTCGCGATAGATCTCAATATCACCGAAGAACGGGTCGGATTTAACTTTTCCGGGAGGCAGGTCGGGGCTCTCGAAGACGATGTCCTTGTGGTCTGTCTTGAAGCGGAACTTGTTGCGATACAGGTAGTAACCATCGGCGATATCCCAGCGTACCTTGATCTTGTCCCCCGCGACCTCGGCGGAAATACCATAGGCCTGATCGGGCTTGAGCAGCTCCTCTTCGGCCAGTGCCATCGTTGACAAAAAGAGGAATGAAAACAACAGGATCAATCGGTACATACGTTTTCCCCTACCCAGTTCAGATAGTTTTGGCTGCCAGCGACAATGGGCGTGGCAATGATTTCCGGCACATCATACGGATGCAGTTCAATAAGGGCCTGTTCCAGCCTTGCCCACCCGGCTTTTGTGGTCTTGATCATCATCAGCGCTTCCCGGTCTTCCTGGATCCGGCCCTGCCAGCGATAAACGGACTGTATGGTGCTGCTGATAGTGACACAAGCCGCCAGTCGTTTGCCGAGCAGCGTGCCTGCCAGCTTGCGGGCGCTGTCTTCGTCCGGGCAGGTACACAATACCAGCAACAGCTCAGGAGAAGAGACCGGCGAATCAGTGTTTTTCATACAGGATATCTGATCATTGAAGGTGAAGCTTGAATTAAACGGATTTGCCCCAAGGTATGCAAGATGAATCCTGGAATTATTTTTTTATTGATACTGGTTGGGGCGCCTTTGATCGAGCTCTATGTACTGATCGAAGTCGGCTCCGAGATCGGCGCCTTGCCGACCATACTGTTGAGTATATTTACCGCAATACTGGGGGCGTTCCTGGTTCGACTGCAGGGCGTATCGGTACTCATGCGGGTGCAGAATACGCTCGCCCGGGGTGAAGCGCCGGCGCTGGAAATGCTCGAAGGCGCCATGATCATGATGTCCGGGGTAACGCTGTTGTTCCCGGGTTTCATCACCGATGTTTTCGGTTTTCTGATGCTGGTTCCGTCCCTGCGCCGCAAATTCATTCTCGCCATGCTCAAGCGCAGCGGCGCCCTTGCCCCCGGCGGGGTAACGACTGGCGCGGCAGATGTCGAGATTCGGCGTGTCAATATCATTCAGGGTGAATATCATCCGGATGATGACGAGCCGGGAAAATTCTGATTTCCCGGGGTTGACTTTCCCTGTTTCGCCCCTATTATTAGCACTCACTACAGGGGAGTGCCAACAATCCCCGATATCGTAAACCACAAAACCAAGCTACATTTAGGAGTTTATCTATGAAGATCCGTCCATTGCATGATCGACTGGTCATCCGTCGCACGGAAGAAGAGCACACCAGCCCGGGTGGCATTGTCCTCCCTGACAGTGCAACCGAGAAGCCCATCCAGGGCGAAGTCATTGCCGCAGGCAACGGCAAGATCACCGACAGCGGCGACGTGCGTCCTTTGGATGTGAAAGTCGGCGACAAAGTATTGTTCGGCAAATATGCCGGTACCGAAGTCAAGATCGGCGGTGAAGAGCTGCTGGTGATGCGTGAAGAAGACATCATGGGTGTGATTGAGGACTGATCGTCTGTCGTGCCCTGAAGCATGGGGATTCAGCGCCCGTATTAGGTCGAAGCTGTCCCCGTTACCGATCAATTTTTAGAATTAAGGAAGTGGAAACATGTCTGCAAAAGAAGTGAGATTTGGTGATGAAGCCCGCCAGCGAATGCTGGCCGGTGTCAACGTATTGGCGAATGCTGTAAAAGTAACGCTCGGCCCCAAGGGTCGTAATGTGGTTCTGGAAAAATCTTTTGGCGCCCCCACCATCACGAAGGATGGTGTGTCTGTCGCAAAAGAAATCGAACTGTCCGACAAGTTCGAAAACATGGGCGCGCAAATGGTCAAGGAAGTGTCTTCCCAGACCTCTGATGTGGCGGGTGACGGCACCACCACGGCAACCGTTCTGGCTCAGGCCATGGTGCGCGAAGGCCTCAAGGCCGTGGCTGCCGGCATGAATCCCATGGATCTCAAGCGTGGTATGGAAAAAGCGGTCGAAGCGGCGGTTGATCAGCTCAAAGGCATGTCCAAGCCCTGCGCCGATTCCAAGGCAATTGCCCAGGTAGGTTCGATTTCAGCCAACACTGACCAGGCCATTGGCGACATCATTGCCGAAGCCATGGACAAAGTGGGCAAAGAAGGCGTCATTACCGTAGAGGAAGGCACCTCCCTGAGCAACGAGCTGGATGTGGTCGAGGGTATGCAGTTCGATCGTGGTTATCTGTCACCCTATTTCGTGAATGACCAGCAGAGCATGTCTGTGTAAATGGAAGATCCGTTCATCCTGCTCCACGACAAGAAGATCTCCAACATCCGTGATCTGCTGCCGGTACTCGAAGCTGTCGCCAAAGCGGGCCGTCCGCTGGTGATCGTTGCCGAGGACGTGGAAGGTGAAGCCCTGGCCACCCTGGTGGTGAACACCATGCGTGGTATCGTGAAAGTGGCTGCCGTGAAGGCGCCCGGCTTCGGTGATCGTCGCAAGGCCATGCTGCAGGATATCGCTATCCTCACCGGTGGCACCGTGATTTCCGAGGAAGTCGGCCTGTCTCTGGAAAAAACGACCCTGGAAGACCTGGGTACTGCCAAGAAAGTCAGCATCACCAAGGAAGAGACGACCGTCATCGATGGCGCCGGCAGTGCCGATGACATCAAGGCACGCTGCGAACAGATTCGCGCCCAGGCTGAAGAAACCACTTCAGACTATGATCGCGAAAAACTGCAGGAGCGCTTGGCCAAGCTGTCAGGCGGTGTCGCGGTGATCAAGGTGGGTGCCGCCACAGAAGTGGAAATGAAGGAAAAGAAAGCCCGCGTTGAAGACGCGCTGCACGCAACCCGAGCGGCTGTCGAAGAAGGCATCGTACCCGGTGGCGGTGTGGCACTGATTCGTGCCGAGCGCGCCATTGACGGTCTGGTCGGTGCCAACGAAGACCAGAACGTGGGCATTACCCTGACCCGCCGCGCCATGGAGGAGCCCCTGCGCCAGATCGTGGACAATGCCGGTGGCGAGCCTTCGGTTGTGCAGAACGAAGTCGCCAATGGTGAGGGTAACTACGGTTACAATGCGGCCAATGGTGAATACGGTGATATGGTCGAGATGGGTATTCTCGATCCAACCAAGGTCACCCGAAGCGCACTGCAGAACGCCGCTTCCGTTGCCGGCCTGATGATCACCACCGAGTGCATGGTAGCTGAAGAGCCGAAAGACGAAGCTGCTGCACCCATGCCGGATATGGGTGGCATGGGCGGTATGGGTGGCATGATGTAAGCGCACCCTTGATAGGATCGAATCGACGATCCGAATCGCTCAAAAAACCCCGCCTGGTTAAGGGCGGGGTTTTTTTATTGGTTTAGCCCGAATGTTGCACCGGAATCGGGATCCCGGTGCAACATTCGG
>DTXR01000212.1 GCA_012962365.1 Chromatiaceae bacterium
GCCGTAGATCTTCACGCCAAGACGTTTGGATTCTGAATCGCGGCCGTTTCTGGAACTACCGCCTGCTTTCTTATGTGCCATGCTCTATTCTCCTTCAGCCCGCGTTGATACCGGTGATCTCGAGTTCAGTGTACTGCTGGCGATGTCCCTGACGTTTCAGGTGATGCTTGCGACGCTTGAACTTGACGATATGTACTTTCTTGCCCTTGCCGTGTGACTTCACGGTAGCGGTAACCTTGCCGTCCAGGTAAGGCGTGCCTACCTGCACGTTGTCACCATCGGCAACCATGAGCACTTTCTCCAGATCGACGCTGGAACCTTCTTCGGCATTGATTTTTTCAACCTTCAGGGTCATGCCTTCGCTCACACGATATTGCTTGCCCCCGGTCTGAATTACGGCATACATGTCTGCATGTCTCCGGTAAATATAACTGTAAATACGACTGGCCAAACTAAAGAGCCAGCGGAAAGACGCGGGATTCTACCCAGATTTTCTCCTCAGGTCAAACGGGAATGATTGATTTGTTCAGCCCCTTGGCAGCAGCGGCTTTTCCCTATAGCATCAGCACTCCCGTTTCAATTGAACCTTTCCTGATAGTGATGGATCTTTCCGCCATTCGCGAGCTCATTGCCGATGACCTGCGGGCTACCGACCTGCTGATACTGGATCGACTCCAGTCGGACGTCGTGCTCATCAATCAGATTGGTCACTATATAGTAAACAGCGGTGGCAAACGACTGCGCCCCATGATCGTCCAGCTGGCTGCGCTGGCAGTGGGTTATCAGGGTAACCATCACATCAATCTGGCTGCTATCATCGAGTTCATCCACACCGCCACCCTCCTGCACGATGACGTTGTCGATGGATCAGACATGCGTCGCAGCAACGAGACGGCCAACGCCGTGTGGGGCAATGCCGCCAGTGTGCTGGTAGGGGATTTCCTCTATTCCCGCTCCTTTGAGATGATGGTGGATATCCGGGACCTGCGGGTCATGGACGTGCTCTCCCACGCAACCAATCGTATCGCCGAGGGCGAGGTACTGCAGCTGCTCAACTGCAACGACCCGGACACCACCGAAGACCAGTACCGGGAAGTCATCACCCGCAAGACCGCCACACTGTTCGAAGCCGGTGCCCGCCTGGCGGCCGTTGTCGCCGAACGCCCCGACTGCGAGGAACAGGCTCTGGCTGACTACGGCCTGCACCTGGGGATGGCTTTCCAGATGATCGACGATGCCCTGGACTATGGATCTTCAGACCAAGACATCGGCAAGAACCTGGGTGACGATCTGGCGGAAGGCAAACCCACTCTCCCGCTGATTCGCGCCATCCAAACCGGCACAAAAGATCAGCAGAAACTCCTGAAAGCCGCCATCGAGAAAGGCGGCGCAGATAGGGTGGACGAAGTCATGGCCGCCATTGAATCCACCGACGCAATCGCTTACACTGCCCGCCGTGCGAGGGAAGAAGCCGAACTGGCCAAGAAAGCATTGGAAATTCTGCCGGCTTCCGCCTACAACAGCGCCCTCGCCGCCCTGGCCGATTTTTCGGTACAGCGTTCGA
>DTXR01000213.1 GCA_012962365.1 Chromatiaceae bacterium
CATCAACCACCATCCAGGTGTAAAGATTTTCGTTGAACACCGGCGCGCCGTTCATGACATGCTGCCAGAACACATAGGCCGAAAGCGCAAACGATACAGCGACACCAAGAATCGCTGCCCAGTGTGCACCAGCCTTGCCAACCTGGTTGCGGAAAAGACCCGCAACGACAGACCCCGCCAAAGGCGCCAGCACCAAGGCAAGATAGATGGTTTTCATGTCAATATCACCCATGACGCTATCCCTTCATGGTATCGAGGTCATCGACATCGATAGTATTGCGGTTACGGAACAACACAATCAGGATGGCCAACCCAATGGCTGCCTCTGCCGCCGCCACCGTGAGTATGAAGAAAACGAACACCTGGCCATTTACATCGCCAAGAAAATGCGAGAAGGCGACAAAGTTGATATTCACCGCCAGCAGCATCAGTTCCACACACATCAGCAGAATGATGAGGTTCTTCCGATTGATGAAAATGCCGGCAACGCTGATGACGAACAGCAGCGCTCCCAGAATGAGATATTCAGACAGGGAAATCATCAGCCCTTCTCCTCCGCCGCCATCTTTACGATCTTCAGGCGATCCTTCTTCTTCACCATGTGCTGCTCGGTCACATTCTGGCGCTTGGTCAACGGCCGCTTGCGCAAAGTCAGGCTGATGGCGGCGATCATGGCCACCAGCAGAATCACCGCAGCGATTTCCAGAGCGTATAGATGCTGTGTAAACAGGGAGAGGCCCAATTCAGCAGTGTTGTTATAATGAGCAGGAGCAGCCTCAGGCGCCGCGTATTTGGCCAATCCGAAATGCTTGGGGCCCAGCACCAGCACCATTTCCGCAAACATCAAAACGGCCACGATGATACCCACGGGCAGATTCCTGATAAACCCGGCTCGTACCGTGGCTATATCGATATCCAGCATCATGATCACGAACAGGAACAGCACCATCACCGCACCGACATAAACCAGCACCAGCGCGATCGCCAGAAACTCTGCTTCCGCCAGTAGCCAGATACCCGCCATATTAAAGAACGCCAGCACCAGGAACAGCGCCGAATGAACCGGGTTCCTGCGCGTGATTACCATCAAGGCAGAACCGACGAGAATGGCGGCTAACAGGTAAAACAAAAATTTTTCGAAGCTCATGATGTGATCACCTGTATTTGGCCTGGGCTGCGCGGTCTTCCGCCAGCTGCGCTTCGTACTTGTCGCCCATGGCCAAAAGTTTTTCCTTGGTCATGATGTAATTGCCTGCAACCTTGTCTGTATCCTCGAAGTGGTATTCGTACACCCTTGTCTCGACGATGGCATCCACCGGGCAGGATTCCTCGCAATAACCGCAAAAGATGCACTTGAACAAATCGATATCATACCGGGTGGTGCGGCGTGAACCATCGTCCCGAGGCTCCGCCTCGATGGTAATGGCGTTCGCAGGACAGACTGCCTCACAAAGCTTGCAGGCGATGCAGCGTTCTTCCCCGTTGGGATAACGGCGCTGGGCATGCAGGCCGCGGAAACGGGGAGACACGGGAGCCTTTTGCTCCGGGTAGTTCAGGGTAAATTTCTTTCTGAACAGATAGCGCCCTGTAACACTCATGCCCTTGAACAACTCGAGAAGGAACAGTGAGCGGATGTAATGGATGACTGTTTTCATTCCTTGTTCCTCCTCACTGATACCAGGGACCGATGTCGTAGACCTGCATGGCGCCCGCCACGATTATCCAGACAATGGTGATGGGGATGAAAATCTTCCACCCCAAACGCATGATCTGGTCATAACGATAACGGGGGAAAGTCGCACGGAACCACAGGAACAGAAACATGAAGATGAAAGTCTTGGCCACCAGCCAGAGAATACCCGGCACCCAGGCGAACCAGGGCTCCATGACAGTTCCCTGGAAGGGAGACAGCCACCCTCCCAAAAACATCAGCGCCGTCAGGGCTGAGATCAGAATCATGTTGGCATATTCCGCCAGGAAGAACACCGCGAAAGCCATACCTGAATAGTCTACGTGGAAACCGGCTACGATTTCTGACTCCCCTTCCGCCACATCGAAGGGTGCACGGTTGGTCTCCGCAACGCCCGAGATGAAATAGATCACGAACAGCGGCAGCAGGGGCACCCAATACCATGTAAAGACATTACCGGACTGTCCTTCCACGATCTGCCCCAGATTCAGACTGCCGGCAGCCACCAGCACGCCAACCAGGGCGAAGCCCATGGCTATTTCATAGGAAACGATCTGCGCAGCGGAACGGATGGCGCCAAGAAAGGCGTATTTGGAGTTGGACGCCCAGCCGGCGATGATCACGCCATAGACGCCGATAGAGGTCATGGCCAGCAGGTACAGCAGCCCCGCATTGATGTCCGCCAATACCAAACCGGTATCGAAAGGAAACACCGCCCAGGCCGCCAGCGCCGGACCGATACTCAGCAGCGGCGCGATCAGGAACAGGGTCTTATCCGCATTGGTGGGCAGTACAATCTCCTTGAACATGAGCTTGACCGCATCGGCAATGGGTTGCCCCCAGCCCTTCGGACCCACGCGATTGGGGCCAAGGCGTATCTGCATGTAGCCGATGATCTTACGCTCTGCATAGGTGTAATAGGCTACCAGCACCATCAAGGGCGCCATGATCACCACGATTTTCAGGATGATCTGAATCCACACCGGCAACCATTCATAGAGTCCGATCAGAAAATCCATCACGCCTTCTCCAGTGAAACTGCGCCGAAGCCTTCACCCAGCAGTTCGCTGCCGGGAACGCCTGCGGGCATCCAGACACAGGCTCCAGGAACCCGGTCATCCATGAGCACCGGCAGGGTCAATTGCGCTCCGCCCTGGCGGAGCACTGCCGAATCGCCGTTTTCCAGCCCCAGCGCGTGAGCAAGCAGGCTGTTCACACGCAATCCGGCTTTCCAGCCATCCGGCGTGTGCTGCAAAGCATCTGCCCGACGGGTGAGCATATCCACATTATAAATCGGCACGCCGCCAATACGCTGCAGGTCTTCCGCCTGCAATGTAACTGCCGTGGCCTTGGCATCTTTCAGGCCGTTGTCGAGTTTGATTTCGCCGATGGCCTGCATTGCCTCGTCAAGCACATCCCGGGAAGACTCGTAATCGAAACCCTGCTGATCGGCAAGATTGCCCAGCACCCTCAGCACCTTCCAGGCCGGTCTGGCTTCCCCCGCCGGACGGGCAGCACCATTGAAGGACTGTACGTCTCCCTGCAGGTTCACGAACGTGCCGGACGTTTCCAGGCTGGCTGCGACAGGCAGAACGATGTCTGCATGCTGATTCATCCATGAGCCCAGATGGGTCGTCAGTGCAAGCACTCTGGCATCGGAAACCAGTCCCGCCATCGCGGCCGGATTGACACTGTCGAATTCCGGTTCGACATTCAACAACACGCAGGCATCCAATCCTTGCTCTTGCATGGCAGCGACAGACATGCCTTCATCTTGATGGGGCACTGCACCAACCAGCCAGGCGCCTGTGCTGTTCGCACCCTCACCCACAAACCCCAGATCCACGCCTGCGGCCTTGGCGATGTTGTCAGCGAGCACACGCAACAGGGAAAAGTCAGGGTGCATCTGCGCCACGCTTCCCAACAGCACCAGACCTTGATCCGCCGCCTTGAGGTTATCGGCAATCGCCTGATGCGCAGCATCTGCTGTGGCATCCACGCCTGCTGTATCGGCCCCCAGTGCCGCGGCTACGCCGGCAAGGCCAGTCACCATGTCTGCAGGTGTGCCTATAAGCTTGTTGCTCAATTCGTAATTGAATTCGTAATCGACCGAATTGATAACCATCACCTGGCCACCCGCAAGCACAGACTTGCGTACGCGGTGGTTGAGCAGCGGCTGATCCTTGCGCAGCCAGGAACCGATAAGCAGCACCGCCTGGTTGTTTTCCAGATCGGCAAAACGCTGGCCCAGCCATGGCGCGGCGGGATCGGCAGCATCGCCACGGAAATCACTCTGGCGCAGGCGATGATCGATGTTGCTCGAACCCAGTCCCCGCAGCAGTTTCTGCAGCAGATACATTTCTTCCAGGGTCGACCCCGGTGATACGAGGGCGCCCAGCCGATCTGCTTTTGCGCTTTTGAGCGCTTCGGCAGCTGCCAGCAGCGCTTCCTGCCATTCCGCCTCCTGCAACTGACCGTTCTTGCGCAGCATGGGTTTTTCGAGACGATCCTCGCTGTATAAACCCTGGTAGCTGAATCGGTCTCGGTCGGAAATCCAGGTTTCATTCACCGCTTCATTGTCTTTTGGCACGACGCGCATTACCTGATGATTGCGCACATGCACATGAATGTTGGAACCCACGCCGTCATGAGAAGCAACACTCTCATGGGTGGTCAATTCCCAGGCCCGGGCACGATAGCGGAATGGTTTGGATGTCAGCGCACCGACAGGACACAGGTCAATGATGTTGCCGGACAGTTCAGAACTGACGCTGTTCTCCACATACACACCAATCTTCATGTGTTCTCCACGCCCTGTGGCGCCGAGTTCACGAATGCCGGCAATCTCGTCGCCAAAGCGCACACAGCGAGTGCAGTGAATGCAGCGGGTCATGTCTGTGGCAATCAGCGAACCGATGTTTTGGCTGGGTACCACGCGCTTGCCTTCGGAGAAGCGGGAAACACCTTCGCCGAACCCCATAGCCACGTCCTGCAACTCACACTCGCCGCCTTGGTCACAGATGGGACAATCCAAGGGGTGGTTGATGAGCAGAAATTCCATGGTGCCCTTCTGTGCCTGGCGCGCCAGCGGCGAGCAGGTCCAGGCTTTCATGCCATCGGCGACAGGTGTCGCACAGGCCGGCAGGGGCTTGGGGGCATTTTCCACTTCCACCAGGCACATTCGGCAGTTGGCCGCCACGGAAAGCTTCTTGTGATAACAGAAACGCGGCACCGTGATGCCGGCAGCGTCAGTCACTTCGATAAGCATCTGACCCGGGGTCGCTTCGAGCTTCTTGCCATCGACTTCGATGGTAATGGTCTGCTGATCGGACATGCTTCTAGCGCCCCCCTACCATGCACTTCTTGTGATCGATATGGTACTGGAATTCATCCCGGTAATGCTCGATGAATGCGGCCACGGGCATGGCTGCCGCATCCCCCAGGGCACAGATGGTGCGTCCCATGATGCGCTGGGTGACGTCATTCAGCAGATCCATATCTTCCTGTCGTCCCTGTCCGTGCTCGATGCGATGAATCACGCGGTGCATCCAGCCTGTTCCTTCCCGGCAGGG
>DTXR01000214.1 GCA_012962365.1 Chromatiaceae bacterium
TCCCAGGCTACAGGTGCCGGGACTGGATGCGGTAGAGAAGCTGCTGGCGACCTGTACTGATCAGAAAACGAGAAGAATCCAATGAAAAACAAGATTACCCTCAGCACGCTGGAACGCATGAAGGAATCCGGTGAGAAAATCGCCGTGTTGACCGCCTATGATGCAGGCTTCGCCCGACTGGCGGAATCAGCCGGTGTGGACGTGATCCTGGTTGGTGATTCACTGGGCATGGTGGTGCAGGGTCATGACAGCACATTACCCGTGACGGTGGAGGAAATGGTCTATCACACGGCCATGGTCAATCGGGGCTGTAGCAAACCCTTGCTTGTCGCCGACATGCCCTTCATGAGCCACGGCACACCGCGGCAGGCGCTGGACAACGCAGGCCGGTTGATGAAAGAGGGAGGCGCACACATGGTCAAGCTCGAAGGAGGGCATGCGCAGGTGGAGACGGTGCGCCATCTCACCGCTCGTGCAGTTCCTGTCTGCGCCCACCTGGGCCTTCTGCCCCAGTCCATTCACCAGCTGGGCGGTTACAAGGTGCAGGGCAGGGACAGCCACAGCGCCGAGCGTATTCTCAACGATGCCCACGAACTGCAACAGGCCGGCGCTCAGATGCTGGTGCTGGAATGCGTACCCGAACTGTTGGCCAGAGAAGTAAGCCTCGCGCTGGATATTCCGGTCATCGGTATCGGCGCAGGGCGGGGTTGTGATGGCCAGGTTCTGGTACTCCATGACATGCTGGGCATCACCCCCGGCAAAGCGCCCAGTTTCAGCCGTAATTTTATCGAGAAAGAAAACTCCATCGAAGATGCCATACGGGCCTATGTAGAAGCCGTACACAATGGCGAGTTTCCAGCAGAGGAACATTGTTTCAAATGAAACAAGTTGATGCGGTAGCGCCGCTGCGTAAAGCGGTAGTTTCTTTGCCGGGAAAAGTTGCACTGGTGCCGACCATGGGCAACCTTCATGAAGGACATCTCACCCTGGTACGTCGCGCCAGAGAGCTGGCCGATCACGTCGTGGTCAGCATTTTTGTCAATCCCCTGCAGTTTGACCGGGAACAGGATCTGCAGGCCTATCCCCGCACCGAAGCCGAGGATCTGGGCCTGCTGCAATCCGAAGGTGTGGATATTGCTTTTACACCATCAACCGGGGCGATCTACCCGGATTCTATGGAGGTGCATACGCGCGTGGAAGTACCGGGAATTTCCGATATCTTTTGTGGCGCTTCCCGGCCTGGTCATTTCGTGGGTGTGTCCACCATCGTCTGCAAACTGTTCAACATGGTTCAGCCGCAAACTGCCGTATTCGGTAAAAAAGATTTTCAGCAGTTGCTTGTCATCAGACGCATGGTAGAAGATCTGGCCATACCCGTCGAAATCATCGGCGTGGATACGGTTCGGGAGGAAGATGGCCTGGCGATGAGTTCGCGCAACAATTATCTGGATCCGGAACAGCGGGGGGTGGCGCCAGCATTGTATCGGACTCTGAAGCAGACTTCGGAAGCGTTGCAGAAGGGCGACAGGAATTATTTGCAGTTGGAAGAGCGCGCTGCCGAGCGGATAGCGGCAGCCGGGTTGCGACCCGATTACTTCGGCATTCGCCGGGCTGTCGATCTTGGCGTTCCCAGGCAGGATGATACCCGGCTTGTCATTCTCGGAGCCGCATTTTTAGGTATCGCACGCTTGATCGACAATCTGGAAGTCGACCTCCGATAGACTCCCGTACGAATTGAAAATCGTCCGGGAGGCGCCGGAAACGAGATCAGTCCCAAAAGCTCCGAAGATTAGGCCGGACCCAAGGTGGCGGTGAGAAAAATTCCCGCTCGATATCCTGCATATTAGGAAAGGCAGGGAAGCCGCGCATGGGCAGGCTGGGCATCTTTCCGCCCAGGGAATTCAGCAGTTGTTCCTTTTGTGGACCGGGCAGTTCCTTTTCCTGCCTGATCTGTTCGGCCAACTCATCCCTGGAACCTTCGTATTCAAACTTTTTCATGTTGCCGTCCTGATCGAGAAATTCGATCATGGCCTTGTATTTGCCATTGGGCAACCGGCTCACCGACACGGCTTCGAAGCTTTCTTCTACCTGGACTTCAGCCCGGGAATCCGGTGAGAAATGGCGATGGGGCATCATCTGCCGTGGAAATGCGGGAAGCATTGGCCCAGCCTGATAACGTTTCTGCTCTTCTAGAGTCACTTCGACATCACTTACTTTGCCGTGTCTCAGGATCTCCAGTCTGGATTTCTGTCCCGCTGACTTCTGCCTGACACTATTGATGAGGTCATCAGGTGAAATCAATTTTTTGCCATCGATGGTGAGCAGTACATCATGCGGCTTCAATCCGGCCGTAGCGGCTGGAGAATCTGGCATGACCCGCATGACCATTAAACCCTGGCTTTGGGTTATGTCCTCAGGCAACTGCGCCTGAACGGCCTGAGGTACGGGGCCGACAACCACGCCAAGATAAACAGGGGCGGCCTGTTGCTGAACCTGGCCTGCAGGCTCTTCCGCCTGCAAAA
>DTXR01000215.1 GCA_012962365.1 Chromatiaceae bacterium
AACATTCTGATTTTATCGGATCGCAGCATCAACGCCGACCGGATCGCCATCCCGGCCCTGTTGGCGACGGCGGCGGTGCATCATCACCTGATCCGCGAAGGCTTGCGGACCGAATCGGGACTGGTCGTGGAAACCGGCGAAGCCCGCCAGGTTCATGATTTCTGCCTGCTCGCCGGCTACGGCGCGGAGGCGGTGAACCCCTACCTCGCCTTCGACACCATCACCGATGTGCGCGATCAGTTCCCCGACGACCTGACCATCACCGAGGCCCTTCCCGCTATATCAAGGCGGTCGACAAGGGCATCCTCAAGGTGATGTCGAAAATGGGCATTTCCACCTACCAATCCTATTGCGGCGCGCAGATTTTCGATGCTGTCGGCCTTTCCAGTGAATTCATCGATCAGTACTTTACCGGCACGGCAACGACCATCGAAGGTATCGGTCTGAAAGAAGTCTCCCGGGAAGCGGCCCGCTGGCATGCTGATGCCTTTGGTGACGCCCTCATCTACCGCAAGCAACTGGACGTGGGTGGGGATTATGCCTGGCGGCAACGTGGTGAGGCCCATGTGTGGACACCGGACACCATCGCCAAGCTGCAGCATGCCGTGCGTGGCAACGATGCTGCTACCTATGACGAGTACTCCCGCCTGATCAACGAGCAGAATGAAAAGCTCCTCACCCTGCGCGGCCTCATGGAATTCAAGTGGGCGGACAATCCGCTGCCCCTGGAGGAAGTGGAACCAGCAAAAGAGATTGTCAAGCGCTTTGCTACCGGTGCCATGTCCTTCGGCAGTATCTCCTACGAAGCCCATTCCACCCTGGCTGTGGCCATGAACGCCTTGGGCGGCAAATCCAACACGGGTGAAGGTGGCGAGGAGCCGGAGCGCTTCAACCCCCTGCCGGATGGCTCGCCCAATCCCGAGCGCTCCGCCATCAAGCAGGTGGCCTCCGGCCGTTTTGGCGTGACTACAGAATACCTGGTGAACGCCGACGATATCCAGATCAAGATGGCTCAGGGCGCCAAGCCCGGCGAGGGCGGTCAGCTGCCTGGACACAAGGTGAACAAGCAGATTGCCCGGGTGCGTCATTCCACCCCTGGTGTGGGCTTGATCTCGCCGC
>DTXR01000216.1 GCA_012962365.1 Chromatiaceae bacterium
CGAGGCGGTGCAGGTTTCAGCCGATTCCGGTAACATTGAACGACTGACTTTCTCGTTTTCCATGCGCCGGCACCCCGGCAGGGAGTATTCATCATGACAGATTTTGTATTGGCACCTTCCATTCTTTCCGCAGACTTCGCCAAACTGGGGCAGGAATGCGATGACGTGCTGGCATCCGGCACTGATTTCATTCACTTCGACGTGGTGGACAATCATTATGTGCCCAACCTGACCATCGGCCCCCTGGTCTGCGACGCCCTGCGCAAGCACGGCATTACCGCCCCCATCGATGTGCATCTCATGGTCAGTCCGGTAGATCGGGTCATCGGTGATTTCGCCGAAGCGGGCGCCACCTACATCACCTTCCACCCCGAAGCTTCCGAGCATGTGGATCGCAGCCTGCAACTGATCAAAAACGCCGGCTGCAAGGCGGGCCTGGTGTTCAACCCAGCCACCCCGCTGGATTACCTGAAATACGAGCTGGAAAACGTGGACATGATTCTGCTGATGTCGGTGAACCCCGGTTTCGGCGGCCAGAGCTTCATTCCTTCCGCACTGAAGAAGCTCCAGGAAGCACGCAAGATGATCGATGATTCCGGACTGGATATCCGCCTGGAAATCGACGGTGGCGTGAAAGTGGACAATATTGCAGAAATCGCTGCGGCGGGTGCTGATACCTTCGTATCGGGCTCCGGCATCTTCGGTGGCCGCAATGAAGCCGATCCCAACAAGTACGACAGCCGCGTCAAGGAAATGCGTGACGCCCTGGCCAAGGCCGGTTGAAGATGTCTGACAAGCCGCGGATGATCCTCATCGACGTGGACGGCACGCTGGTAGACAGCGTGCCGGATCTCGCCTGGTGCGTGGATGAAATGATGAAAACCCTGGGGCGCGAGCCCTGGGGTGAAGAACGTGTCCGCAACTGGGTGGGTAACGGCGTGGAGCGCCTGGTGCGCCGCGCCCTCATCGGTCAGCTGGACGGCGAGCCCTCCGACGAGGAGTTCGACAAGGCCTATCCTGTTTTCCTGGATCTGTACGCCGACAACACCTCCAAGCGCTCGACCCTATATCCCGGCGTACAGGAAGGCCTGGATTATCTGCAGGAAGCGGGGTATTCCCTGGGCTGCGTCACCAACAAGGCGGAGCAGTTCACCCTGCCGCTGTTGCAGGATCTGGGCATCTACGACTACTTCGGTATCATCGTGGCCGGCGACACCCTGCCGGTGAAAAAGCCGGATCCGACCCCGCTGCTGTTTGCCGCCGAGTTCTTTGGCGTCACGCCGCAACAATCGACCATGATCGGCGATTCCAAGAGTGATGTGAAAGCCGCTCGCGCCGCAGGCTTCGGCATCATCTGCATGAGCTATGGCTACAATCATGGCGAGGATATCCGCATCTACGAGCCGGACAAGGTGATCGACTCCATGAGCGAACTGAAAGACCTGCTGTAAGGGGGCACAGACCGGAGACAGTATCCGGCCTGCAGCCCGGTTCTATGAGATCGGGCTTGGCTAAGCCGCCTTTTTGATTTATCTTTGCGTTACATGCAAACCTGACTTGTCGAGACCATGATGAACATAATAGAGAGACAGCAGGGACGATGGCGTAGCTGAGCATTCAGCCGCGCACGTACTGTTTGTGTTTCGATATTGTGGAGAAAATCATGACCCCTGAAAAATTCGACGCCCTGGCATCCCAGGGTTATAACCGCATCCCCGTGGTCTGCGAGGTGCTTGCGGATCTCGACACCCCTCTGAGTGTTTATCTGAAGCTGGTGGATGGCCCCTACGGCTATCTGTTCGAATCCGTGCAGGGCGGTGAGAAATGGGGGCGCTATTCCATCATCGGCCTGCCCTGCCGTACGCAGCTTCGGGTTCGGCAGCACCAGATCACCATCACCACCGACGGCGAGGTCGCCGAAACCACCGAAGTATCTGACCCCCTGGCCTTCATCGAGGATTTTCAGGCCAGATACAAGGTGCCGGAGCTGCCCGGCCTGCCCCGGTTCAGCGGTGGGCTGGTGGGCTATTTCGGCTATGACACCATCGGCTATATCGAACCCCGGCTGTTCAACCCCGACAAGCACGACCCCCTGGGTGCGCCCGACATCCTGCTCATGGTATCCGACGAGGTCGTGGTGTTCGACAACCTGGCGGGGCGCATGTTCATCATCGTCCACGCTGATACCGGCCGGGGTGACACCTATGCCGGCGCCCATGCCCGTATCATGGAGCTGGCCGGACGCATGCGCGATAATCCGCCCCACATGCCGCACAACACGAGCCGCAAAGTAAAGGAGTCCGATTTCGTCTCGGGCTTTACCGAGTCCGGTTTCAAGGCAACGGTGGAGCGCATCAAGGAATATATCGTGGAAGGTGACTGCATGCAGGTGGTGCTCTCCCAGCGCCTGTCCATCCCTTTCCAGGCGCCGCCACTGGATCTCTACAGGGCTCTGCGCGGGCTGAATCCTTCGCCCTACATGTATTTCCTGGATCTGGATGACTTTCAGGTCGTGGGTTCTTCGCCGGAGATCCTGGTGCGCCTGGAAGATGACGAAGTCACCGTCCGCCCGATCGCCGGCACCCGTCGCCGGGGGCATACCGAGGAAGAAGACAAGGCCCTGGAAGCCGAATTGCTGGCCGACCCCAAGGAACTGGCCGAACACCTCATGCTCATCGATCTCGGGCGCAACGATGCCGGCCGGGTAGCCAAAACCGGCACGGTGACGCTCACCGACAAGATGATCGTGGAGCGCTACTCCCATGTCATGCACATCGTATCCAATGTCACGGCAGAGCTGAAGGAAGGCATGACTGCCATCGACGTGCTGCGCGCCACCTTCCCCGCAGGCACGGTGTCCGGCGCCCCCAAGATCCGCGCCATGGAAATCATCGACGAGCTGGAGCCGGTGAAGCGCGGCGTGTATTCCGGCGCCGTGGGTTATCTTTCCTGGAATGGCAACATGGACACGGCCATCGCCATCCGTACCGCCGACATCAAGGACAAACAGCTGCACATCCAGTGGAACAATTGGCCACTCAATAAGCTTTGGATTTGCAGATGCAGCTACAATATTTGCTAGAGATGCATGTATAGC
>DTXR01000217.1 GCA_012962365.1 Chromatiaceae bacterium
AAGCTCATGAATCCGGAAAAGGTCGTCTTCGGTTTTTTCATCGTTTTGTCGCTCACGCTCAATTTCGGTTTCTTCGTGGGGGAAATCGATGATCCCGTGCATCATAATGTGTATGAGCTGTTTGCGGTATTGATCGTCAACATTGTTGCCACGCTGCTTAAGTTCGGTGATCGAAGTCAGTTGGGGGCGGTGCTGCTGTCTACCAGCCTGGTGGCGGTGCTGCAACTGGTTACTGCCGCAGCGGTCTGGATGTGGGTCGAACATATTTCCGGCTCGGGCCTGACGCCCTCCGCCATGGCAAGCATTGTCTCTCTCAGCGGCGGCGCAATGTTGGCCAATATTATTTCTGTCGTGTTGCTCATCATCGAAACGGTCATGCTGCGTCGCTGAGTCCTCATGGACAATATCGTCTTCCTCATTCTGCGGCGTATGCGCCGCCCATTGCTGACGCTGGTGCTGGTCTACGCAGCATCCATACTGGGGCTGGTATTGATACCGGGGCAGGATGCCCAGGGAAATCCCTGGCACATGAGCTTCTTTCATGCCTTCTATTTTGTCAGCTTCATGTCCACGACCATCGGCTTTGGCGAGGTGCCCTACGAATTCACCGATATGCAGCGTGCCTGGGTCATGGTGTGCATCTATATGTCGGTTATTGCCTGGCTGTATGCCATCGGCACCATTCTCAGTCTGCTGCAGGACAAGACTTTTCAGCATGCCATCAAAGAGCGACGTTTTGCCCAGCGTATCCGGCATATGCGGGAGCCTTTTTACATCCTGTGCGGGTATGGTGAGACAGGCAGGGAACTGGCCAAGGCGCTGACTGAGCGTGGCCAGCATGTGGTCGTTATCGACCAGAATGAAGACAAGATCAATCTGATCAAATTGCAGAATCTGAGGGATTTTGTTCCCGCATTGCATGCCAATGCGCGCACGCCACGCTATCTTGTCGAGGCAGGGTTGAATCATCCCCAGTGTGCCGGGGTGGTTGCGCTGACCAATGACAACGCAGTCAATCTGAAAATCGCCATCACTGCCAAGCTCCTTAATCCGCAGACAACGGTTATTTGCCGCGCGGATTCGCATGACATAGAAGCCAATATGGCATCTTTCGGTACGGATTACATCATCGATCCCTTCGATGTTTTCGCGAAGTATCTTTCCACCGCATTGCAGACACCGGGCCTGTACCTGCTGCAGCGCTGGCTTACGGCCAAGCCGGGATCATCCCTGCCAGACCCGGTCTATCCGCCCACCAGCGGGCATTGGATCGTCGGCGGCTACGGGCGTTTCGGCAAAGCGGTTTTCGAGCGACTTAACAAAGAGGGGATGGCGGTTACCGTTGTCGAAGCCATGCCGGAAAAGACAGGAGCGCCGAAACAGGGAATTGTCAAAGGGCGAGGCACGGAAGAGGAAACCCTGCTCGATGCGGATATCCAGAAAACCGTCGGTATCGTTGCGGGTACAGACAACGATGCCAACAATCTGTCCATCGTCATGACAGCCCGGGCCATGACAAACAAGCTGTTTGTGATAGCCCGGCAGAACTACCGGGAAAACGACAGGCTGTACCAGGCGGTGGATGCCGACATGGTCATGCATCCCAGCGCCATCGTGGCGGAAAAGATCCGCGTATTGTTGGCAACGCCCATGTTATATGAGTTCATGAGCCTTGCCGCCTACCAGGAGGAGGATTGGGCTTGTGCGCTGATCAGTCGTGTTGCTGGGCTGGTGGACAATCGCGTGCCGGCTATTCAGGAAATTGTCCTCGACGACAAGCGGCACTGCGCTATACGGGAGATACTCGATCACGGTGGAGCGGTGCATCTGAAAGACATCATGCGGAATCCGTCAGACAGGTCGCGTTCACTGAATTGCATCGCCTTGCTGCGCATCAGTCGCAACAGTCGTGAGCTCATGCCGGATGGCGATACGTCGCTGTTGCCCGGCGACAAACTGTTGTTCTGTGGCACCCGCCATGCGTTTTCTGTGATGGAATGGACGCTTTGCCACGGGCCGACCCTTGAGTACATCCTGACAGGGGAAGATAAACCGCGCAGCTGGATCTGGCGAAAAATCAAGGAGCGCAAGAAGCGATGAACTGGGCTTTCATGAGTGATTACCTGTCGACAATGGATGTCGTGCTGTTGAGCGCCAACCTGTTGTTGTTGCTGTTTTCCCGTCCTCTACTGAAATGGGTGTTTCCTGCGGAAGACAGCAAAGCACATTTCAACCGGCGTCTGAGTGTATTCCGCATCGCCAATATCATTGCCATGGTGTTCGTTGTCAGCAATGCGGTCATGCATCCGGAAGGTGGTACTGTGGTACTGACACGCACACTGGGCGTGCCTCTGGCCATTTACGTTGGCTGGCTGATCTTTTTCATCTTGAGTCGCATGATACGGCGGCGTTGGGGGTATGAAAGAAAACGGGGCGAAGAAACCGTTTTTGTCGAGACCTACAATTCACGCCTGCTGACGCTTATTGTTGGCGTGGTCATTTCCATTATGGTGCTGGTGGCAGTCATTCGCATACTGGGTTACAGCTCGTTGCTGGAAGCGGGCGGTGTGCTTGGGGTGCTGGGTGTGATGCTGGCGCTGACTCAGGCATCCTGGGTGCCGGATCTGGTAAGTGGGCTGGTCATCCTCAACAGCCGTCTGATTGCGGAAGGGGATATCATCCAGCTGGGTGAGGACAATTCCCAGGTTGGCATGGTCTTTCGCACCAAGGTTTTCTTTACCGAAATTCTGCATCTGGCCAACAATCATCGCATCCTCATTCAAAATACCAAGCTGCGCAATATGACGGTGCACAATCTCTCGCGTTTTGCCTCCGCCAAGGGTTTGCGTGAGGCGCTGAGTATCAACGTGTCCTATGCGGTGACCGAAGAGCAGGTCAATCGTCTGTTTCTGCAGGTTATCGAGTTGAGCAGGGAAGATCCGGATCTGCCCATCGAAAATCAGTATGAAGTGGAAATCAGAGCAACCAAAGGCGGAGACTATGCCGTGCAATGGACCTGTTTCTATTACATCAAGGAAACCCGGCAGGTACTGAAAATCCGCCAGCTGATGCTGGCGCTGCTGCTCAAGGTGGCGCGGGAGCAGAACATTTCCCTGCAGACACCCATACTGTATCAGATGGAACCCGGCAGCCTGTCTTCCTCTCCGTTATTACCGGAGAATGTTGGCGAGTGACCGTGGTGCGTTGGCTGTTGCCAGTGGTCTTGCTCCTGCAGTTGTCCGGTTGTCTTCTGACCCGTGTTTATGCGTTCAAGGAACAATTCTGCGATTACCAAAGCAATTTCACCTTTGTCATCGACGATGGCGTCACCATGCGTATGCACCAACCTGTGCTGCGGGATGCTGATGTGATTTGGCTGCTGGGTGCTCAACCCACCCGCCGTTCAGATGGAAGGGAAAAGCTGGAAATGCTATATGTGGTGGAAAAGGACATCGCGGTGAACCCCAGCGATTATGCCATTCCCCTGCGTCTGGATTTCGTGCAGAAAAACGGCCAGATGTTGTTGAATGCAGGTATGATCGACAAGAATCTGAGCGCCATGATCACGCCCGGATTGATCGAGGAAACGGTCTCCCATGCCTGCACGGCGCAAACCCGAATGGTCAGCAAGAGCGTCCATTTTGATCTGAGCGATCTTGATCTGGATGATATTCCCACGCCGGAACAGATCATAGCTGCTCTTGGGCCTCCCAACGAGAAGAAGCTGGACGGGGCGCTGTTGCAGTATCGTTTTCGCCTGCAGGGAGCAGGGCCTGAAGTGGAAAA
>DTXR01000218.1 GCA_012962365.1 Chromatiaceae bacterium
ACATTCTGATTCGCAATCTACTTCGTCCCGACTTAATCAGAAACTTCCTAAAAGCAAAAAGCCCGGCGGCAGCCGGGCTTTCGGGTTTACCTTGAACTGGCGGATCAACGCAGCTTGCCGATACCCAGCATCTTGAGGATGTATTTCTCGTAAATGGGCTCGGAAGAGCCTTTCTTCATCTTGCGAATGAAGTATTTCTCAAAGGCGATCTTGGCCATATGCACCCACTTGCCTTTCTTGAACCAGGCAACATTGCGCGGCGGGATCTGCGGCAGGGCCACGAAGGCGGCGCCGGTGTCACCCATGTCTGCCAGGCAGATGGCATTCCAGGTGGCCTTGGTATCCAGCTCCTTGCCTTCCAGCTCATTGGAAATGTTGTGTACGATGGCCGTTACCATGGACTCGATCATGTAACCCGTCTTGGGCGCGCCGGTGGGGACAGGCGTAGCCTCCACAGGTGGAATGGCAATGCACACGCCGGCGGCATAGATATTCGGATAGGTGGGATTGCGCTGATAGGCGTCCACGAACACGAAACCACGGGGGTTACACAGGTTCTCGACATTCATCACCGCGTCCACACCCTTGAAGGCGGGCAGCATCATGGAGAATTTGAACTCCACTTCATGATCCTTGACCTTGTTGCCGGCATCGTCGTATTCCTCTACAAACATCTTGCCTTCTTCCACCTTGGTCACCTTGGCATTGGTGATCCAGTTGATGTGGTGGTTGCGCATCTCGGACTCGAGCATGCCTTTCGAATCGCCCACGCCGCCCAGACCGAGGTGGCCGATATAGGGTTCGGAGGTGATGTAGGTCATGGGGATACGATCACGAATCTTGCGCTTGCGCAGGTCGGTGTCGACGATAAAGGAGAATTCGTAGGCCGGGCCGAAGCAGGAAGCAAAAGGCATGGCGCCGATGACGACATGACCGGGATTTTCCAGCAGATCCTTGTAGGCATCATAGGCCTTCTCGGCGTGATCCACGCTACAGACGGACTGGGTGTGGCCGCCTTCCGGCCCTGAGCCTTCGACTTCCTCGAAGGCCAGGCGAGGGCCTGTGGCGATAACCAGATAATCGAAATCCAGGGTGTCTCCACCCTCGAGTTCCATACGGTTGTTTTCTGTATCGATTTTGTCGCAGCGCTTGGCGATGAAATTAATGCCCTTGCGTTCTACATGAGGACGAATATCAAAGGTAATGCTGGCGCGATCCCGCCACCCAACTGCCAACCAGGGATTGGAAGGTACAAATTGAAAATAATCACGCTCGTTGACCAGAGTCACCTGATGCTCTGATCCCAGTTTTTCACGTAATTCATAGACGGCTGGCATGCCGCCAGTTCCGGCGCCAAGTACTACGATGTGTGCCATCGAGTTCCTCCTCAAGGAATATTATTGCTGATGGATCGCTGCGACTCTTATCGTGACAACTTGGGGTCGACGAGCGAAAGGAACTTTGGATTATGGCAAATCCATAAGGTATTTACCATCTGCAATCCGCAAAAAAGTATATATAAGAATATGATTATCCAATAATA
>DTXR01000219.1 GCA_012962365.1 Chromatiaceae bacterium
CGCACATCGGCGTGGCGTTGTTTCAGGCTGCCAACAGGCTGATATTCACCTGATTCGAGGAAGCGGAGCAGTTTGGCTTGGATGCCCAGCGACATCTCCCCGATCTCGTCCAGAAACAACGTGCCTCCCTCGGCCATGCTGATACGGCCGGCGTTGTCTGTCATAGCGCCGGTAAAGGCGCCTTTGACATGCCCGAACAGCTCGGATTCTGCCAAGCCTTCTGGCAAGGCCGCGCAATTGATGGCGACAAAAGGTGCGTCATGACGGCTGCTCAGCTTGTGCACGTGGCGTGCAAGCAATTCCTTGCCTGTGCCGCTTTCGCCGGTAAAGATGAGAGTGACATCGGTTGCGGAGGCAACATCCAGCGAGCGTAACAGGGTTTCGAATTCCGGCGATTTTCCGAGTATTTCGTATTTGGACGGTTTGTTCATGGTTCTACCAGTTGATGATAAGCCCGGTCAGGGCAAATACAATCAGCAATATGCCTGCAATCATACGCAGCTTCGGGTTGCGGGAAAAACGCATTACATGTTCGGCAAAGATACCTGTTGCCATCACGGCAGGCAAGGTGCCCGTGCCAAACAAGAGCATAAATAACCCACCCTGCATCATCCCGCCTTGACCTATGGCAATAAACAGTGCGGAATATACCAGCCCACAGGGCAACCAGCCCCAGATCAGGCCATACAACAGCGCCTGCCAGGGGGTGGAAACAGGCAGAAGCTTGCGTCCGATGGGTTCCAGTTTTCTCCAGATGGGTGCGCCGGCCTTTTCGATGTGGGCGAACGCGGGAAACCAGCCAGCCAGATACAGGCCCACCGCAATCATCAGGATCGTTGCCATAAGCAGCAGGATCGTGTGGCCGTATTGAGGGCTGATTCTGAACAGCAATCCCGCGCCAAAGGCGCCCGCCAAAGTGCCCGCGAGGGTATAGCTGAGAATGCGCCCCAGACTGTAATAGCTGAGATAGCCCATGAGTTGCAAAGGATCCTTGCGTATTTCCTCGGGAAGACTGAAGGTCAACACTCCCATGATACTGCCGCACATGCCGACACAATGCAGGGCGCCAAACAATCCCATGAGAAAAGCGCCAAGATAACCAATCTCCATTAGTTATAGCCCCTAATAGATTGATTATATTGGTGTATGCATGGTGACTTCCGGTGC
>DTXR01000220.1 GCA_012962365.1 Chromatiaceae bacterium
GGACGTTCCGCATGTTACAATCTGCGCCCATCCCTGGGTTGGTGTGCCGGGGGTGTGAAAAATGTATTATCCGGGTTCCCTTGTGAGAGCGGTCTGATCGTGTCAAAAGCCAGGTTGAAAAGAAGCTTGTCACTTCCTCATATGGTGCTCTATGGACTGGGTACCACCATAGGGGCGGGCATTTATGCGCTGGTCGGGGAATTGGCGGGGATCGCCGGATACTTTGCGCCACTTTCATTTCTCTTGGCATCCTTGATGGCCGCATTGACAGCCATGTCGTTTGCAGAGCTTTCCGGCCGTTTTCCCCGTGCAGCCGGTGCGGCATTGTATGTACAGGAAGGCTTTTCGGCGCCGAGGCTCGCTGCCCTGACCGGGATGCTGGTCATCATGGCCGGACTGGTGTCCTCGGCTGCCCTGATCAACGGTTTTGTGGGCTATCTGAACCAGTTTGTCGATATCGGGCGATTGCCCGCGATCATTTTGCTTGCCGTGTTGCTCGGCGGTGTGGCTGCCTGGGGAATTTCAACCTCTGTCGCCTTGGCGGCAACGATTACGGTTATCGAGATAAGCGGCCTGCTCATTGTCATCGGCGTGAGTGTTTTCAATCTGCCCGCCGATGTCAGGCTTTCGATGCTGCTGCCGACCTTTACATGGTCACATTGGCATCCTGTTTTCGCGGGTTCCCTGCTGGCGTTCTATGCATTCATCGGCTTTGAGGATATGGTCGATGTCGCAGAGGAAGTGAAGGATGTAAAGCGCAGCCTGCCTAAGGCCATCCTGATCACCCTGGGTATCACCACTTTGCTGTACATGGCAATCATGGTCACTGCCGTACTGGCCGTGCCTCCCGAACGACTGGCGTTGGCCGAGGCGCCGCTGGCGTTTCTATACCAACACTTCACCGGCCGGGATGCCGTGCTGATAAGTATCATCGGCTTACTGGCGATCATCAACGGTGCGCTCATACAGATGATCATGGCATCGCGCGTGATGTACGGGTTGAGTTCCCGTGGCCAGTTGCCGGCGGTGTTGGGCTTTGTTCACCCAAAGACCCATACCCCGGTTGTCGCTACCCTGGTTGTGACCGGGGTCGTCCTTTTTCTGGCCCTGATCGGCCATCTTTCCATTCTGGCTGAAAGTACTTCTTTCATCATGCTGGGCGTCTTTTCGATGGTGAATCTCGCCCTGCTGCACATCAAGAGAAGAAGCCCGGAAACGGTGGTGAGTATACGGTTTCCTGTTGCGATACCCTTTCTGGGCTTTGTTGTTAGCTTTGGTTTTCTGCTTCTCACTCTGTTCAGGAGCTTCTGAAAAACTTCTGATATGGGTCATGCCGGTGTATGCCCCAGTGCCCTGGAAAACTTACTCTTTTCCCCAGTAAGGCGTGGCGATGCCTTCGCCCAGATCAGCGCGAACCAGCCGCCGTCGTACTTCCAGCAATTTCTCGATGAGGGCGGGCTCTGCCTTCTCATAGGCTTTAGCATCTGGCGCACGCTTGACCACCACGCCCAGCAGTTCGGTAATGGCGTTACCGATGGAGTTCTGACTGATGGTGACGATGAGCTTGCCTTCATCATTGCGGTAGATGAGTTGTTTGAAGGCGGGCTGCCAGCGGATGGCGTTGGCGTATTTTGCGTCGATGATGCAGTGGTCGCGCACCTTCTTGGCCGTGGCCAGGAAGGCGTTGTTGAACAGCAGCTTCTTCTCGATACGGTCGGGGAAGTAGGCGTCCTTCGGCATGGGCGCATTGCGTGTGGACACCTGGGTGAAGAAGGTGCGGTAGAAATCGATGAAGCCCTGCAGGATGAGATCGTATTCCCGCCAGAAGCACACATCCTGGAGACGCTCCACGCCCCCCTGGATCTCCCAGCTGGGCAGACCCTGGGGATAACCCGTCAGGTCGATGCGCGAGCTGCGTTCTTCCGCCAGCTTTAGAATGTTCAGGTCCAGGCCGTCGAAAAAATCACGGTATACGTCCCGCATGTGCTTCTGGAACAGGCTGTGCTGCCCGCCATCCGTGAGGTTGGGGTTGTTGGTGTCAGCCAGCTCGGCGTTGCGCAGCTGCTCCATGTCGAAGGCCATGAAATGATTGTGCAGCATACGGATGCTGGGCACCCCGGGAGCGGTGAGGGGCCAGGTGGCGTCCAAGCTGGCTTCTCCGGCAAGAATCAGCGTCTGGTCCGGATCGGGGAAAGACTCAACCATGTACTCGATGATGATCTGGTTCATACGGTTCCAGACATGCTTCACATCCTGCGGCACCTGGGTCCGGCGTACCGGACGGCCCAGGGGGTTCAGGATGCACTTGGAGGTGTTGTAGATGATGGACGTATCGAACAGATTGGTGTGCCCCAGGGCCTTGCGGTAGAGCAGCAGGTCTTCGGGATTGCGCAGCAGGCCGTTATTGTTCTCCAGATCGTTGAGATTCTCCGTGCTGTTGAAGAACTCGTTGGGCGCCATGCCTTCGGGTACGTCCAGGGGAATGGGGCGAAAGGGTGTGGTGATCTCACGGGGGCCGATTTGCATGGGCGGTTCCTGCTGGCGACAAAGCACAGATTGTAGCCGGTGCAGGCGGGGGGCGATAATGCGGGCTTTATATTTCCTTATAGGTGAAATCAATCACCCTTGAGGAGGTCTAGCCCGGATATTTCACCAGGATCCGGAATTTTCCCGGAGAGGTTTGCTCGGCACA
>DTXR01000221.1 GCA_012962365.1 Chromatiaceae bacterium
AACCCCTGTTTCGGCGGCAATGCACCGTAACTCATCGCAAACCTCTTCTCTTGTTGAGGGCCACAGACCAGCAAGGCTGCGACCGGAACAGAATTCGATCCTGAACAATATCCAGGTTTTCGTGTATCTGGCCGCGAACTACGCGGCGCCCGCAGGCGATATCTGTCACCCGCAAGGAACACGCTAGGATACTGCAGTATGGGGATTCAGGCTAGTATTTTTCTTTGGCCGCGCAACAATCAGGAATTGTAGCTGGCGAGGACTCTGCTCAGGGATTCCTGATCAAATTCATTGGTAATCAGCGCCTTACCGATGCCCTTCAGCAACACCAGACGCAGTTGACCGGACATGACCTTCTTGTCCACAGCCATCAGCTCCATGAAACGGGAAGGCGACAATTCGGCAGGAGGCGAGACCGGCAACCCGGCCGCCGCCACGAGAGCCACAATGCGTGATTCTTCCTCATCGGACAACCACCCCATGAATCGCGACATGCGTGCAGCCATGCACATGCCAGCGCCAACTGCTTCACCATGCAACCAGACGCCATATCCCATCCCGGTTTCTATCGCATGACCAAAGGTGTGGCCATAGTTCAGCAAAGCTCTCTGCCCCGCTTCCTTCTCATCGGCAGACACGACCCTGGACTTGATCACACAAGAGCCTTCGATGGCGTGGGCCAAGGCTTCCGGATCAAGATGGCGCAACTCCCGGATATGGGTTTCGAGCCAGGAAAAATACGCTGCATCCTTGATGATCCCGTGTTTAATGACTTCCGCAAGGCCGGCAGACAGCTCGCGTGCGGGCAATGTGTTCAGAGTGTCAATATCAATAATGACGGCATTGGGCTGATAAAAGGCGCCAATCATGTTCTTGCCCAAGGGATGATTGACCCCGGTTTTACCACCAACAGAGGAGTCCACCTGGGAAAGCAACGTGGTGGGTAACTGTATGAAATCCACACCCCGCTGATAGCAAGCCGCCGCAAAGCCGGTCATGTCACCGATGACGCCCCCACCCAGCGCAATCAGGGTACAGCTGCGATCAAAGCGTTTGCTCAACAACTGATCGAATATCCGGTTCAGAACGTCCAGGTTCTTGTATTTTTCTCCATCCGGCAGCACCACCCGCTCTACCTGAAAACCGGACAGGCTACGCAGCAGCTTTTCCATGTACAGGGGGGCGACGGTCTCGTTGCTTACAACCAGTACCTGTCCTGAGCGAATGTGGCGAGCAAACAATCGCGCGTCCTGTATCAACCCCTTTCCAATATAGATAGGATAGCTTCGCTCGCCCAAGTCGAGTTGCAATGTGGACAACAGGTCAGACACTTTCAAAATGCCGAACAACTTCCTTTACCACCGCCTGCGCAGAACGCCCTTCCGTGGATACCACCAGATCGGCAATCTCACGGTATTGCGGATCACGCACTTCATTCAGCGATTTCAGCATCTCCAGGGGGGCTTCGGTTTGCAGCAGCGGCCTGTTCTTGTCTTTGTAGGTGCGCTCGAATTGCTGCTCGGGAGAACAGGAAAGATAGATCACGTAGCCCCTGGCCGCCAGCAGTCGTCTGTTTTCCGGCTGGGTAACTGCACCGCCACCCGTCGCAAGCACCACATTGTCCAGCTCCACCATATCGGCAATTGCCTTCATTTCCCGACGCCGAAAACCCTCTTCCCCTTCGTACTCAAAAATCGTGGGAATATCCACACCTGTACGCTGCTGGATCTCCTGATCCGAGTCTTCAAACTCCAGACCAAGAGATTGGGCCAGCTGTCGGCCGATGGTGGTCTTGCCGGCACCCATGGGGCCGACCAGAAAAATGCGACTGGGTTTCAGCATATATCAATCACCTGATAAAAAACATCGATTATACCTGAATAACGAACTGCAAGGATGAGGCAACAACCGGATGCAAAACAGGACGGGTAGCCAGCTCGAAATCCCTCACCAAAGCGGACCTGTAGTGTCAAAACAAAACGACCGGTCACGGTCAGTATTTCAGCACCAGAGCTCAGCGTACATCACAACTGAAAAGGCACAGCCTTGCAGGCTGTGCCTTTGACATCCATGCTGTAAAATCAGCGTCAGCGCACTCTCAAGGATTCCTTGATGATCTTGGGCGTGACAAAAATCAGCAGTTCTTTCTTGCTGTCTTGCTTCAGCGTTTGCTTGAAAGCATGCCCAATGACGGGCAGATCACCAAAGAAAGGCACCTTCTCCTGCGCCTGTTTCTTTTCACGCTCAAACACGCCACCGAGCACCACGGTTTCCCCATTGTCCACCAACACCCGGGTTTCCACTTCGCGTTTGTTCAACGGCGGCACACCCAGCACCGCCCGGGTAAAGTCCGCATCATCCTTGGAGACCAACAGATCCATGATAATACGATCATCCGGCGTGATATGAGGGGTAACTTCCAGCTTCAAAACGGCTTCCTTGAAGGATACGGAAGTGGCGCCACTGGAGGTAGCTTCCTGATAAGGAATCTCGATACCCTGCTTGATGGTTGCCTTGTTCTGGTCTGACGTAATGACTCTCGGGCTGGAAACGATCTCGCCCCTGCCTTCCTGTTGCATGGCGGTCAATTCCAGTTGCAGGAGATAGGAGCCTACCTTGCCCAGCAGGAAATTGACCGCACCACCACGACCGGGAGCAAGCTGTTGCGGCAGATTGACCATCAGCGCCTCTGCGCCGCTGCTGGCGGCATTCTCGATGCCTGGCGCAAAACCGAAGGTTCCCGAAGTATGTCCTGGCAATCCACCTGCTGTCAGCAGACTGGCATTACCACCAATGCTGTTCTCCCTGTTGAACCCGAATCGCACTCCGATATCCCGGGCAAAATCATCATTGGCTATGACGATCCGTGATTCCACCAACACTTGCCTGACCGGGACATCCAGTTTTTCCACCAAAGCCCGGATCTCACCCAGCTTGGTCGCTGTATCCTGAACCAGCAAGGTATTGGTACGCTCATCTATGGTCACGTTTCCACGCTCGGAAAGCAGCTGGTTTCCTTCGGATTTGAGTAACTCGGCCAAAGTTTCCGCCTTGGCGTAGTTGATCTGAATAAGTTCTGAATGGAGTGGCGCCAGTTCTTCTACCTGCTTTTGGGATTCCAGCTCCAGTTTTTCACGTGCCGCAATTTCTTCTGTAGGCGCCACCAGAATCACGTTGCCGTTCTGCCGTTTGGACAGGCCTTTTGTTTTGAGAATGATATCCAGCGCCTGATCCCAGGGCACATTCTTCAGCCGCAAGGTGATTCTGCCCGAGACGGAGTCACTGACGACCATGTTCAAACCGGTGAAATCAGCCAACAACTGCAACACAGAGCGTACTTCAATATCCTGAAAATTCAACGACAGTTTGTCGCCAACATAAGCCAGCTGCTTTTTCTTGCGTGCTTCCTTTTCTTCCTTGCTGACTGCCCGAAATTCCAGGGTGTAAAGATCATCCACCTGATAGGCAAGATGCTCGTATTCGCCCTTGGTACTGATGACCATACGGGTGTCTTTACGATGCGGTTTGGTGGTAATTGTTTGCACCACCGTAGCAAAATCGGTGACATCCAAAGCACGGGCTTGCGCAGGATCCACATCCGTACCCAGAAAATCCAGCACGATGTTGGTTCCTTCCCTGCGCATATCAACAACCACGTCCGGACTGGACAGCGACACTTCCACTCGGGCGATACCTTCACCACCACGACGGAAATCCACTTTGGTGATTTCAGCGCGACCTTCACTGGCCTGTGCTGCAGCAACGGCTGCCGCACCAGCAGCGGTGGTATCCACCAAGCCGCCATTGATCATCAACACAATCTTGTTTCCCTGTTCACGTATTTCATAGGGAAGTTTACTGTTGAGATTGACGACCACACGCGTCTTGTCACCGGCTTCGATCACTGTCACTGAACGCGCATTCCCCGAACTGATATTTCTGGTTCGCTTTTTCAACCCACTCTTCGTGCCCGGCAGATCGATGGCAATACGCGCCGGACTGTCAGTGGCAAAACTGCTTGCCCCCTGCACCGGCTCGGTGGTTTCCATCACGATCTGCACACGCCCTCCGGAAAGGATGGAATACGTGACGTTCTCCAGCGTGTTCGCCATGGCATCTGATGCAAGCAACAGCCCGAACAGCAATCCCCACAGGAAAATCTTTTTATCTATACCCATTTTGCCACCTACCATCACGGCCTCTCCTTAACTTTTTAGTCTCTCTCACCCAATGCCAGTGACGCCTGTCGTTCCAGGTATCCGCCACTACCGTTCGGTATCAGTTCTAATACATTGATCTTTTCTTCTTCGATACTGACGATCCTGCCATCATTCTGTCCCAGGTAGTTACCGGACTTGACCCGATGGATGGTTCCTTCAGGCGACTGCACCAAAGCCCAAACTGCATTCTTCTGATCCAGGGTTCCGACCATTTTCAGCGCATCCAGAGGGAAAGATTCCAGCTCCTCCTTGCGTCGGTTCGGATCCGGTCGTGGCCCGGTGGTATCTGCACTCACCATCACCTCTGTACCATCTTCCGTAGGTACGAACGGATTGCGACGATTTCCTCCCACATACAAATAGGTCTCTGCCTGCTTTATCTGGGGGATGGGCTCTATCGGGGTACTGGGCCTGGCTTTGACCTCATCAACAAATTGACGCAAATCTCCCATATCCTGATTTGCACAACCGGCGAGCAGTAACACCATCACAGCTGGATAAACATACTTCATCAGCCCGCCTCCTCGAGATAGCGGTAGGTTTTAGCCGTGGCCTCCATGACCAGTTGCCCACCTGTTTTCTTTCTGGAAATCTTGACATCATGTACGGTCACGATAAGTGGCAAGGCAGCAAGCCCGCTGACAAATTCGCCAAACTCATGGTAATCACCCACCACGCGGATCTTGATGGGTTTTTCCGCATAAAAATCCCTTTTGATTTCTGGCATGGGTTGGAACAATTCAAACTCCAGTCCTGCAGCCAGGCCCGTCTGGGAAACATCGACTAGCAACCCGGCGATATCATTCTTGTCGGGCAGCTGCCGCAACATGACACCAAACGATTCCTGCATTTCCTTGAGCTGCTCTTTGTATGCCGCCAGGTTTACGGCCTTGGCTTGCTTGCGCTCCAGTTCGGCACGGAGATCCAGTTCTGTCTTTTCAACCTTCGCCAGAGCCGCATATTCATCTTTCATCAGATAATAATAGCCGGCGCCAACGATCGCTCCACACAGTGCCAGCACAGCAGCCAATTTGATCAATACCGGCCATTCACCAATATTGTCAAATGTCAGATCCTGGTATTCACTCAAATCCATGTTATTGCCCCACCTTCTCGGTCCAACCCATCAGTATTTTGCGATGCTGACGCGAAATACTCATTTCTCGCCCTGCTCAGGTGCATTGGGGTTAGCCTGTTTGGCCAGAAGTTCAAATTCGCTCATACCAGTTTTGGTCTTTTCCTGGCTCTTGATTACTTTCAACTGTGCATCCTTCATCCATTCGCTTCGATCGATGCCACGCATGTAGTTCGACACCCTGGCATTGGATTGTGCTTGACCCTTCAACGTCACGGCTACACCCTTCTGCGCCAGGCTCTGCAGGAACACACCATCAGGAATGGTTTTCACCAGCTCGTCGAAAAGATGGACAACCATGGGCCGGCTGGCCTGCAAATCCTGGATAACGTTCATGCGGGCGATCAGGTCGGCGCGTTTCTTTTCGATATCCTTTATCTCTTTGATCTTCTCGTCTACTTTGGCGATCTCGCTTTTGAGGAAACTGTTCCTGCTTTCCTGGAACTCGATCTGCTTTTGCACCTGCATGTACCAGAGGAACACGGCCAGCGCTGTAATGATAACGGCGCCCAGCACCTGGATGCCAAAATCTCTCTTGCGCTTCTTGCGCAGGGTTTCTCGCCATGGGAGGAGGTTGATATGTGCCATTATCCGAA
>DTXR01000222.1 GCA_012962365.1 Chromatiaceae bacterium
AGCATAGATGCCGCCGCGCGCACGATACTCTCTGAGCTCTCCGTGGGCGTGCTCATCGGCGTGGCGGTGGCCATGGCCTGGAGATACGTCCTCGAGCACATTAACCTGGAGATGAAGCTCAACTACGCCTCAACAATCGGAGTATGCTTCATTCTCTACTACCTGGCATCGGTGCTGGGCGGCAACCCGATAGTTTCCATCTTCGCGTTCAGCCTGTTCCTCGGCAACTACTACAGGATTTATGGGCTCATCAAGCCCAAGGAGGCCGAGGTCAGCGACTTCAACGCCGTGCTGCGCTCGATACGCTCGGTGCAGGTGGACTTCACGTTCTTCATGAAGGCATTCTTCTTCGTGCTCCTTGGAGTGACCTTCAACCCGTCCCTCCTCGGCACGATACCTATCCTGCTCATCGGCGGCATGGTGCTGATGATAGTGGTGGCGCGCTTCCTCGCGGCCAACGTGGTGGCGATAGGGGACAGGGAGGTCTCGAAATACAAGTCGCTCATATCAATCATGATTCCCAGGGGATACGTGGCGGCGGTGCTGGCGTTCGTCCCGGCGCAGGAGGGCGTGGGCATCCCTATGCTCACCGACATAATCGTACTGCTGATAATTGTCACAACGCTCATATCCATATTGGGCGTGATGGTGTATTCCAGGCTCGGCCCGCAGGAGGAGAAGAAGCCCAACGGGAAGAAACCGCCGAAGAAGAAATGAACCCTTATATTGTTTATCTGGTAAGTGGAAAACATGACCATCAAAAGGACGTCGATGCTTGGTCTTGAAATCGAGATGTTCGTGCTCAACGAGCAGGGAAAGCTGGTAAATGGGGCGGATACGATTCTAGAGCCTATAGAGAGCAAGCGCCTCGGAAAGTATGCCAAACCAGAGCTTTCTAAGGCCCAGGTCGAACTCATAGCCGCAGCAAAGCCCAGCATCAGGGACTGCGCGGTTGCATTCACGGAGAATCTCGCCGAGCTGGTTGGGAAGCTGAGAAGAAGGGATACAGACTGCTTCCCCTGGGCACCCACCCCACCAGGCTCATGCCCAGCCTCCACAGCAAGATGTGGTATGAGGCAAAGAGG
>DTXR01000223.1 GCA_012962365.1 Chromatiaceae bacterium
AGCACGTTGACAGCCGATGAATACTTCATCGGTTTGATGTCCGGCACCAGCATGGACGGCATCGACGCCGTGCTGGCACGCAGCAGCCGAAGTTCCCTGGAACTGATATGCAGCCTTTCCCATCCGTGGCCTGACGAACTTGTACCACGCCTCGCAAACCTGGCCGGCGGCAATTGTGTCGAACTCAAGGAACTCGGGCAGCTCGACAAACTTTGCGGGGAACAGTTCGCCGAGGCAACCAGGCATCTGCTCTCCGCAGCCGGCATACCAGCCAAACGCATCACCGCTATAGGCAGCCACGGACAAACCGTGTTTCACCATCCCTATACCCCGGCTTCCTTCAGCATGCAGATCGGCGACCCCAATACCCTCGCTGAACGCACAGGAATAACCGTCGTTGCCGATTTTCGACGCAGGGATATGGCAGCAGGCGGTCAGGGTGCACCACTGGTGCCCGCCTTTCATCAGGCCGTTTTTCACCACCCACAACGCAACCGCGTCATCCTAAACATCGGCGGCATCGCCAATGTTACCCTCCTCCCCGCCTCTGGCGGCGTCGCCGGCGGGTTTGACACCGGTCCCGGCAACTGCCTGATGGATCGCTGGATCAGCCGCCATACGGGGCATGCCTACGATAAAAATGGCGACTGGGCGGCCTCGGGGCACGCCCTCGAACCGTTACTGGCACACTTTCTTGAAGACCAATATTTCTCCCAAACCCCACCCAAGAGTACGGGCACTGAGTATTTTTCCCAAACCTGGCTCGATGAAAAATTGCAGCAATGCCCGTACGCCTCCAATGAAGACGTACAAGCTACGCTGCTGCAACTGACTTGTGAAAGCATCGGCCGCGCTGTCGAGCAATGGGCAGGGGACACCGAGGAAATTCTTATTTGCGGCGGAGGCGCGCACAACAGCCGGCTGTTCAACGCCCTGTCCCAGCGCCTGTCAGCTATTTCGGTCTTGACTACCGACCAGACCACGAACCCAATCCACCCTGACTGGGTGGAAGCCATGGCGTTTGCCTGGCTGGCCAGACAAACCCTGTGGCGGAAACCAGGAAATATCCCCACAGTAACCGGGGCTTCTCATGCCGTCATTCTGGGTGCTGTCTATCCTGCTGCCTGATCCTCAGCCCGGATAATTCACCAGATTGCCTCGTCCAGCAGCTATACTGGTCAACATGCACTTGCCGACAAACAAGTTCAAGGGTGTTGGAGCAGGGATAATCGCTTTGCTCCTGGCGCTGGTCTGCCTGCCGGCTGCAGGATCCGATCACAGCCTGTTACGCTATCGCAGTATGTCCTTCACCAACCTCTCTATCGACCAGGGGCTGAGCCAGGTTTCAGGCAATGCCGTCATACAGGACAGCAAGGGTTTCATCTGGATCGGCACCCAGGACGGCCTCAACCGATTCGACGGGCATACCATAAAGACATTCCGCCATGACAAGGATCAGCCCGCTTCCCTGGGTAGGGATTTCATCAGCGCACTGGCCGAGGATAAAAACGGGCGCCTGTGGATAGGGACACGGGGAAAAGGACTGGATGAATACGACCCATTGACCGAAACCTTCCGACATCATCAAATCATTCCCGGTTCCCGGGGACGCGGTAGTGCCTCCGATGTCAAAAAACTGCTGGTGGTTAACCAGCGCGTCTTCATTGGCACCCTGCAGGGGCTGTTCTACATGGACACTGAAGACAACAGAGTAAGGAGTATCCACATACCCGGACTCCAATCCCGCAACTCCCAGATCCACGATTTGCTGCTCCTGCCGGCGGGAAATATTCTGGTTTCTACCAGTTGGGGTATCTTCTCTCTCACCCCGGACACCCTGGAAATTGAGCAAAAACACCTCGACATTCTGTCCAGGTACGGTTTGGGAAGCAACGCTCTGTTTTACGACAGCAAACATCGGCTCTGGGTTTCCACAAACAAGCAGGGCGTGCTGGTGATCGACGACAAGAACGGCAAACTCATCCGGCATTTCCAGCACCATGAAAATTCCCCGGATTCCCTTCGATTCTGGACCGCATCAAGCTTTGCCGAAGACATCTGGGGCAATATCTGGATCGGCTCCAGCAACGGCCTGAACCTCTATCTGGACGGCAAGAAAAAAATGATCACGCTCGCCGATTCTCGTAGTCGCCCCAATGGCATTCACGATCATTCGGTGCAGACACTGTATACGGACAACAACCAGAACATCTGGATTGGCACCAGTGTGGGAGGCGTAAGCCGTTTGTCCCCCCATCTCGTACGCTTCAGCAGGATCATCCCTGCCAATGACCTGCACACGCCCGACAAACGGTTGCTGGGTATTGCGAAAACGCAGGATGGCGGCTTATATGTAGGCACCAGCGTAGGGTTGGCCTTCAAAGCCCCCGGACAAGCGGCATTCGGGGTTATTCCAACTGTCGATCATCAAACATTGGCCGCCAAATCCACCGTTTACGGCCTGTTCATTTCCCGCGATGGTACCCTGTGGGCAGGCAGTTCCACAGGATTGCGCCGACTACCGCCCGGCGCCGATGAACTCCACCCCGCCGAACTGACAAGTTCCTATTATTTCATCAAAATAATTGAAGACGATGAAGGTTATCTCTGGCTGGGGCGTCCCACTGAGCTGCTCAAATACGATCCCCGAACAAAGGAAATCGCCGCCCGCCTGGCCATTCCCCATGCCTACGGGCTGCTCCAACTCGACACATCCAGGATACTGGTTGGCAGCCTGGGCAAAATTCACCTCATCGACGCCCATTCTGCAACCATTCTGGAATCCCTCGACGGAGAAACCCATGACTTCAACAGCATTACCTATCTTTATCAGGCCAAAGACAGCAGCATCTGGGTTGGCACCCAGGGTGATGGCCTGCTCCACATGGAAATAGGATCAGACTATGATCTGTCCAGGGCGAGATTGACCTTCTATTCCATGAAGCAAGGACTGGCATCGAATGCCATCGGAGCCATAGCCGAATCTGCCGACGGGCTGATCTGGTTTACCACCACCCGCAGCATCACCCGGCTCGACCCCGTTTCCGGCGCTATTCAAAACTACAATGACAAGGACGGTGCTTTTTCTGAAGGCTATTACATCGGTTCGGGCATTCAGGATGAGCAGGGGCTCATCTATTTTGGGGGCGTGAAAGGAATGAGCGTGTTCTCACCGGAGTGGATCACAGATGACCCGGTGACCCCCAACGTCATCTTCACTGCGCTACGACTGGACAATCACCCCATGCGTCCGGGACTCCCTGACAGCCCCTTGACCAAACCCGTAGCCTATACAGATCATCTGATCATCGAACCACGATGGTCCAGCATCACCTTGGAATTTGCCAGCGATAACTTTGCGAGCCCAAAACAGATTCGATATGCCTACAAAATGCAGGGACTGGAAGAAGATTGGATGGAAACCGACTCGGGAGCACGCTTCGCCAGCTACGCGAACTTGTCACCGGGGAGTTATAATTTCCTGGTGAAAGCCACCAATCCGGATGGCAGATGGAGCACGAGCCCCACGGTATTGACCCTGGACATTCTTCCCCACTGGTATCAGACCTGGTGGTCGTGGCTGCTGTTGGCCATGCTGACAGCCGGCCTTATCGTTGCTTATACCCGCATACGCATGGGCAATATCCTGCGAAGAAATCTCGAACTGGAAAAAAGGGTCGGCCTGCGCACCAAGGCGCTGACCGAGGCCAATCAGCAACTCGCACAATTGGCACGCACAGACGCCCTTACCGGGATGCTCAACCGTCGGGCTTTCACGGAGCAATACCAACACGACCTGGCATTCCAGAAAAACTGTAGCCAGTGTGCGCTGGCACTTCTGGACATCGACTTCTTCAAGCACTTCAACGACAGTTACGGTCACGACTGCGGTGATGCGGTACTGCGGGTAATGGCGCTGCTGTTACGGGAAAACCTGCGTGAAAATGACGTTGTGGCACGCTGGGGAGGTGAAGAATTCATTGTACTGCTACCAGACACCAGCCACGAGGATGCCTCTGACATCCTGACTCGGCTGTGCGAAGCCGTAGCTCAACACAGCTTCGAGTGGGAAGGCAATGAACTACACATCACCATCACCGCAGGTCTGGGTCAGTGCGACTGCAAACAATCACTGGAAAAGTGCCTCAAGCCCGTGGACGAAGCGCTATACAAAGGCAAACAACAAGGCAGAAATCAACTGGTGCTGGCCAGCGCACAGGTCTGAGGTCTGTCCGCCAGCCGGCCCCCCCCTTACACAGAGAAAGAAGAGCCACAACCACAAGTCGTCGTGGCATTGGGGTTGCGGACGATGAACTGGGCACCTTGCAGCCCTTCCGTATAATCCACTTCTGCCCCTTCGAGATATTGCAGGCTCATGGGGTCAACCACCAAGGTTACACCGTCGGTCACAACCACTTCATCACCTTCATTGACTTCTTCATCAAAAGAAAAACCATACTGAAATCCGGAGCAACCACCGCCCTGTATGTAGACGCGCAGCTTGAGGTTCGGATTGCCCTCATCTTCGATCATGCCGCCGACTTTTTTTGCCGCAGCCGTGGTAAAAGTGAGTGCAGTGCTGGAAGTATCTGTTTGTTCTGACATCTTGATAGCCCTCCGGCATCGAATTTATTCAATAAGCAATGGGCAATATTATCGAATCCCCCAGTAAAACTATCAAGTATTATATACAGCCCCCCACAACCTGAGATGGCGGGGGAGCCGTTTTTTCAGAAACTAGCGACGTTTTCTGCCTGTAACACTTGTCGTCAGACCGGTCAGCGCCAAACTCAACATAACCCACTCCGTTGAGCTGGGCGGATCAAAACATGATGTCCAAGGTTTATTCGGCTTTCTCTCATTCGCGAGCTCCAAGCTTTTTCAACAGCGCAACCATCTCTTCGTGCCCCTGCCTGGATGCCCATGACAACGCAGTCCAGCCGTTGGTATGTTCTACGTGATTGATATCCGCCCCTGCTTCGATGAGCATTTTTACAATTTCAACATGATCATTGGATGCGGCAAGCATCAGCGCTGTATAGCCACCCGCATCTTCGGCATCGATATTTGCGCCGGCGTCGATAAGGTGCCGAACAATGTCTGCATGACCATTCAACGCAGCTTTCATCAGAGGCGTCCAGTCACAGCTGTCCCGCAGATCGGCATCACGGGCTTCATTCAGCAGTTGTTCCACTGCGGCAAGATCGCCTTGTTCTGCGGCAACAATCAGGGGAGGCACGACACAAAGCTCGGCCTCATCGGCATCCCCTAACAATAGAACACCGATGGGAAGAAGGAAAAGCAACAGATAGAAAAGCCATCGCATGACGGCAGGATTGCATTACCTTGCGGGGGCTTCAATGATTTTACGCAGTTGTCGGAGGATCATCGGCAGGCGCGGTGTTTTCGTCAGCGGTTTGGGGAGCAGGTTTTTCACTCATGTCATCCGTATAAATCAACTGACCGTTGACCTGTGCGCCCATGGCCATTTCCAACAGCTGGTAGTTCAGATTGCCTGTCACCTGGGCGCCGGACGCCAGTTCCACCCGACCGGAGGCAAACACATCGCCGATGATGATGCCGTCGAGAATCAGGTTATCCACTGTTACATCGCCTTCCACACGACCACTGGCGCTGACCACCAGGGATGACTTGGTATCAGGGACGCCGGTTACATTGCCCTTGACCAAACCATCGATATGCATGCCCGAAGTAAACTTCACATTGCCGCTGACCGTCGTGTCGACGCCGATCACCGTGGCTATGGGAGGAAGTTTCAGCTTTTTTACACGCGCCATCATTCAGTACCCTGTAAGTGGTCTTCCCAGGCAAAGGTCTTGCTCAATTTTTTCAGCTCCTTGTTGCGCGGCAGGAATTCGATGAGGATGGACTGCGGCTCGAAACCTTCGGGAAATTGCATATCGCCCCGCACATCCTGGTAGTTGGAGAATTCCAGTTTCACCGCTTTATCATCATCATCGGAAAACTCTGTACGATCCAGACGCGCCTTCTTTCCATTGAGCCTGCCGGATACTTTCATCACCAGCTTGCCCTTGGTCGTTCCTACCTTCTCCATGACCTGCACGATGGTAAATTCACATTTGAATCGATTGCTGCCCGCCGCCGGCTGTACCTTCAAGTTCTTTATATAGAGACTGCCGTTGTCATTTGATACCAGACTGCGCAGCATTTCCATTTCAGATTGCAGAGCGGCCTTTTCATCTTCGACTGCAATCAACTGCTGCTGCAATTCCCTGCTGGCCTGCTGCTCAATTTCCGCCTGCCGGCGATGGCGAACAGAAGCCGCCTCCAAATCGCGCATTTCGGCCTGCTGCTCTTCAAGGGCTGTTTTCAGTGCGACAATCTCCTGCGTGCTGCGATCCCTGTCATAACCACCCTGACGAACACCCCAGGAATACGCCTGCCAACCGACAGCCCCCAGCAACAAGACAAGCAGCAGTGCCTGCCAGAATCCACGGCGATCGTGCTGGTGCACGATGCGCGGCGATTTGATGCGCTTGGGCTTGACCTTGACTGTGGTTACCGGCTTCAAGGCAACAAACCCACCATCCCAAGCCCTTCGGTTTCTGCCATGCCAAACATTAGGTTCATATTCTGCACCGCCTGGCCTGCCGCCCCTTTGACAAGGTTATCGATTACCGCAAGAACGACCACCCTATCGCCATTTCCCGGGCGATGCAGTGCGATGCGACACATATTACCGCCTCTCACGGAGCGGGTTTCCGGATGGGAACCCGCTGGCATCACGTCCACGAAAGGCTCGTTTGCGTAGGCCTCTTCATACAATTTCTGCAAATCCAGTTCTCCATCCAGCTGCACATACAAGGTGGCATGGATGCCACGAATCATGGGCAGCAGATGCGGCACGAAGGTCAGGTTCACATCCTGTTTCAGGACGATAGACAGATTCTGGCTGATCTCCGGCTGATGGCGATGTCCCGCCACCGCATAGGCCTTGAAGCTCTCGCCGGTCTCCGCCATGAGCATGGCGGCATTGGCGCCCCGGCCCGCACCACTGACACCGGATTTACAATCGGCAATCAACGTAGCCAGGTTGGCTTTGCCGCTCTTCAGCAATGGCAGAAATCCCAGAGTTGCCGCTGTCGGATAACACCCGGGATTCGCAACCAGACGTGCGTCAACGATATCTTCGCGGAACAACTCAGGCAAGCCGTATACCGCTTCCCTCACAAGATCGGGACAGGCATGTTCCATGCCATACCATTGCTCCCAAACTGCGATGTCCTTTATCCTGAAGTCCGCCGCCAGATCGATCACCCGCACCCCGGCCTCCAGCAATGCAGGAACCTGCTGCATAGCAATACCGTTGGGCGTGGCAAAGAATACGAGATCACAGGCTTTCAGCGCTGCTTCGTCCGGTA
>DTXR01000224.1 GCA_012962365.1 Chromatiaceae bacterium
CACGTGATTAACCAATACACCATCCCAATGCCACCAGGTGTACCGATACCGCAGGCACACCTGATGTCTCAACAAACTTACTTGGCAGGAGCCGCGGGAGCTTGAGGCGCCTGAGGAGCAGCAGGTGCGCCGTAAGGAGCAGGTGCGCCATAAGGAGCAGGAGCACCATAAGGAGCATAGCCGTACGGAGCGTAACCGTAAGGGCCGCGACCATAGTAGTCATTGTAACGGTTGTAACCGTAACCACGACCATAGCCGGAACCACGGGCAGAACCGCTCATACCGAAGCTGAAATCACCAGAGCCATAGCCATCACCCATGCCGTCCCAAGCGTCGTCCCATGCATTGCTACCATAGCCACGATCACCCCAAGGGCCACCCCACCATGCGGAAGCAGAGGCAGAAGCGGCAACCAGAGCTGCAACAGCAGCAATTTTAATCATTTTTTTCATCGTATTTCTCCAAAATCAATTGAGTGGAACTTGTTTATCTGTGTTGTAGATGCGTCCAATCCGTCATCTGCATATTAGTATTTCAGTTTTTACTTATATTGTTAAGTAGTAATTATCTATTTAAACTCTAATTCCGTTAGTCATTATCGAATGACACATCCGGATGGCCTTGCGAACACACATATCTTCAAATATGCGAGAGTGATAAAATTTCGGTACATTACAAAGAGTTGATCAGCATTTTAGCATATTCTAATTAATTGTTATTGTGCTGAACCTACCCCGCATGTTTTGGCTCTTCGAGCAACAGCAGCCTGCAGGACAGACGAAACAGGAAGAAGGAGAAGAAAATAATGAAAACAATTCCTGGCACGATATGGCCAGTACTCATGCTGCTGGCTTTTTCGGGCGCAATGGCCGCACCACAGCTTCCCGTGAATGTCTTCAAACTCGATAATGGATTGACTCTGGTGGTATCCGAAGATCATTCCTCTCCCACTTTCGGCTTGTCCATCGCCTACCATGTAGGGTTTCGTCTTGAGCCGAAAGCACGCACCGGTTTCGCCCATCTTTTCGAACACATGCTGTTCGAGGGCACACCCAATGCGCCCAAAGGCAGTTTCGTGAAGATCATCCAGGGCGGCGGTGGTTCCCTCAACGGCTCCACCCGGTATGACTACACCAACTATATATCAACCGCCCCAGTATCGGCCCTTGAACCCATTCTGTGGCTGGAGGCGGATCGAATGCGTCACCTGGATTTCTCAAAAGAGAATCTTGACAACCAGCGGGACGTAGTAAAGGAAGAAATTCGTGTCAATGTAAAGAATCAACCCTATGGCCTGTTCTTCTGGACAGACCTTGCCGCCCTGGCGTTCGACAAGTGGGAAAACGCCCATGACGGGTACGGTTCCTTCGTGGATCTGGACAAGGCCAGCATCGAAGACGTGAAACATTTCCACCATACTTATTATGCTCCAAACAATGCTGTCATTGCCCTCGCGGGGGACGTGGATGCAGATGCCGTCTACAAATTGGTCAACAGGTATTTTGGGGACATTCCCCGCGCAAAGCTGCCGCCACTGCCCGACGTTTCCGAAAGCATCAACACCAAAGAGCGCTTCGAAAAGGAAACGGATGATCACGCCATGGCACCGGCCCTGGCCATCGGCTGGAAGATGCCCGGCCCCGACAGCCCCGATTACTACTCCCTGGCGGTACTTGGTGAAGCGCTGTTTGGCGGTGAGGCCAGTTTGCTGTATCAGAAAATGGTCAAGGAAAAGCAGTCCATGCTCTCGATCTCCGGTGGGATGGGCTGGCCCCTGGGAGACCCTCTGACCTTCGCCGGCCCCAGCCTGATGGTGGCTTTTGGCGTCTACAAACCGGGTAGTAGCGCGGTGCAGAATACCAATGACATACAGGCGACGATCGACCAGGTAGCAGCAGAGGGTGTGGACGCGAAACGCCTGCAGGCGGTAAAGACCAAGATGATCGCAGACTTCTACAAAAAGCTGGCAAGCAATATCACCCGGGCAGACTATCTGGCCATCACCCAGCTACTGCATGGCAATGCCGATCTGGTAAACCGTTATTCGGAGTTCATCAACAAGGTCACAACAAGGGACATCCGGCGTGCCGCAGCACAGTATCTCACCGTCGCCAATCGCAGCTGGATCGACCGTGAGATTGCCAAACAGCATCAGGAGAAGCAGCCATGAAGAACAAATGGATCATCAGCACCCTCATCAGCCTCTCCCTGCTGACAGCTGTCGGCGGCGTTTCGGCAAAAAAGGAAAAGGACGCGCCTATCAAGGGGTTGCCTGACTATGCTCAGGACAAGCCCCTCATCTTGCCAACAGTGGTAGAAAAAAAGCTGCCCAATGGGCTCACCCTGTGGCTGATCGAACGCCCCGGCCTGCCATTGATATCTCTCTATGTCGCCGTCAAAGGTGGCTCAGCCTCTGACCCTGACAACCTCAAAGGTGTGAGCGACGTACTGTCATCAACCATCAGCGCCGGCACGAAGACACGCAGTTCCCGCCAGATCGCCGAGGAACTGCAGGCACTGGGCGCGGAGATCGACGTAGGCATTGGCAAGGACATCGCCTTTATCGGCATCGATGGTTTGTCTTCCGGCATAGACAAGCTGTTGGAAATCCTGGCTGATACGGCACGCAACGCCACCTTCCCTGAAGATGAAGTCAAGCTGGCCGTGGAAAACACACTGCAATCCATTGTCGCCAGCAAGCCTGAGCCTTCCTATGATCTATCACAGGTCTTTTACCATGAATTGTTCGGCAAGCATCCTTATGCGTTCGTCAACCCAGATCCAAAGGTCATCGCCAAAGTGACCTCAAAAGACCTGCTCGACATCTACCGGCAGCGCTTTCGCCCAGAGCAAGGCATCCTGGTAATGGTAGGCAACCTGCCCACCGGGAAAATGGCGGCTCTGGCAGACAAGTATTTTGGCGACTGGAAAGGACAGGGAAAAAACTTTGCCGACATCCCCCCTGCCCCAGACACGGTGAAGCCGGATCTGCTGGTTGTGGATCGTCCAAAATCCGTACAATCGACCATCTATGTAGGGCGGCCCATGCCCCCCGCAGGCAATCCGGATGAATTTTCTCTGGAGGTGGCTAACACTATCTTTGGCGGCGCCTTCGGCAGTCGCCTGACCCAGAATATCCGGGAAGACAAAGGCTATACTTACTCCCCCCGCACATCCGTATCAAGCTGGTCCAAAGGCGGCATCTTCACCATTAGCGCTTCGGTGCGTAACGATGTGACTGCCGCCACGCTGACGGAAATCTTCTATGAACTGAACAGGCTGGCGACCACACTGCCGGAGGACGAAGAACTGACCCGCGCCCGACGCTATCTGAAGGGAAGCTTCCTGCTGGCCAACGAAACGTCGTCTGCACTGGCAGCCACGCTGACCAGCTACTGGGTCGACGGAAAAACACCCGCAGACCTGGCCAAGTATGTACCTGGCATCGAAAAAGTCGAAAAAGAGGATGTCAGAAACATGGGGCGCAAGTATTTCGCCTCACGCATGCAGGCCGTGGCTATCAGCGGTGATGCCGAAGTCATCCGGGAAATGCTATCACCATTCGGTGAGCCCAGGCTGGTAACACCCTGATATGACCCAGATCGCCTATCCCATCCGCAACAGTCTGTACCTGAACATCACAGACCGGTGCACGCTGGAATGCCGGTTTTGCCCAAAGCACACCGAACAGGGGCCGGTGGTACATGATTTCGACCTCAGCCTGGATCATCGGCCTGAAGCGAGCGAGATCATCCAGGCGATCGGCAATCCGGCTGACTATGACGAAATCGTGTTTTGCGGTTTCGGCGAGCCAACCCTGCGTTTCAAGGTGCTGATGGAAGTCGCCAGGTGGGTCAAGGCACATGGCGGCACGGTCAGGATCAACACCGACGGCCTGGCAAACCTGGTCAACAAGCGCGATGTGCTGCCGGAGATGCAGGGTGTGGTCGACAGTCTTTCGGTGTCCATGAATGCCCAGAGTCCGGACATCTATTCCCGGCACTGCCAGCCTGCCCTGCCCGGCTCATGGGAAGCAATGTTGGCGTTTCTGGAAGAAGCACCAACATATATTCCCGAAGTAACCGCCACGGCCATTGAAGGACTCGAAGACGTGGATATCCAGGCCTGTGAACAACTGGCCAAACAACGAGGCGTAGCTTTTCGGCGCCGACAACTGGACAAAGTAGGATGAGCAACCCTTTCGATCTGAACAACAATGACGCCTACCGGCAATGGCGGGATGAAAAACTCCGCGACTACCCCACAGGATTGGCATCACTGGTGGTCGAAATCGACGACCCACGCAGCCTGACACCCAGCCAGCATGCCAAGCTGCTGGACATACTGAAAAAAACCAACATGGCCATCTATGCCGGAAAAACCGGGGACGCCCCGGACAAGGAAATCGTGCGCAAGTTCGGCCTGCAGTTCGGCCTCGAACACCTGGATCACAACATGTGCGCCGACGGCGATGCCATTTCCTCCCTGGAACAGGCAGACGAGGAACCCCGCACGGGCTACATCCCCTACACCAACCGTCCCATCGCCTGGCACACCGACGGCTATTACAATGATCTGGACAAGCAGATCCACGGCCTGCTGCTGCACTGTGTGCGCCCCGCAGCGGAAGGCGGCATGAACCAGCTGCTGGATCACGAGATCGCCTACATCATGCTGCGTGATGAAAATCCCGACTATATCCGCGCCTTCGAGCACCCGGAAGCCATGAGCATCCCCCCCAACGTGGTAAACGGCGAAGAGCTGCGCGGCTGGTCAAGAGGACCGGTGTTCATGCAACAGGCCGATGGCAGCCTGCACATGCGCTACACCCACCGCAAGCGCAACATCGAATGGCGGGATGATGAACTCACCCGCCGGGCCGTGGAATTCCTGGGCAGTATCATGAATCCAAACAACCCCTACCATGCCGAATTAAAAAGCCAGTTCGCGGATTTATTAAACTGTTCAACCAGCGGCTATGGTGGCGCAATCAC
>DTXR01000225.1 GCA_012962365.1 Chromatiaceae bacterium
CCGTAGATGCCCTTGATGCGCAGGCCCTTGAATACCACGTCGTCCCAGTCGATGCCCGTACCGTTGGGCAGTATGCCCAGCAGGGCGATGCCGCCCCCGTTGATCATCTTCGACAGCATCTCGCGGAAGGCTTCCGGGGAGCCGGACATCTCCAGGCCCACGTCGAAGCCCTCCAGTATGCCCAGGGCGCGCATCATCTCCCGGGTGATGGTTTCCTTGCCCACGTTGATAGGAATGGCCTTGGGTACGATGGTGCGCGCCAGGTTCAGCCGGTATTCATTCAAATCAGTGATGACGATATTCCGCGCCCCGCAATGGGCCGCCACCATGGCTGCCATGATGCCGATGGGACCGGCGCCGGTGATGAGCACGTCCTCGCCCACCATATTGAAGGACAGGGCGGTGTGCACGGCGTTGCCATAGGGGTCGAAACAGGCCAGTACATCTGGAGGGATGGGGGTGTTGGGCCGGTACACGTTCTTCGCCGGGATGGCCAGGTATTCGGCGAAGCAGCCCGTGCGGTTCACCCCGACGCCGATGGTGTTGGGGCACAGGTGGCGTCTTCCGGCCAGACAGTTGCGGCAGCGCTCGCAGACGATGTGGCCCTCGCCGGAAACCAGGTCGCCGACCTTGAGTCCTTCGACGTTGGCGCCCAGCGCCACGATGGTGCCGGCGAACTCGTGGCCGATGGTCATGGACACGGGAATGGTCTTCTGCGCCCACGCGTCCCAATTATAGATGTGAATGTCCGTGCCGCAGATGGCGGTTTTTTGGATCTTGATGAGCACGTCGTTGTTGCCCACCTCGGGCAGAGGGACTTCTTCCAGCCAGAGGCCTTCTTCGGCGTGCTTCTTTACCAGGGCTTTCATGCTATCCATGATTGGGCTGCTGTTGTATCGCAAACCCTTAGTATAACGCCAGAGTCCTGCGATTACCCTGCCCTGTCCATACGCCGGTAGCCGATGGCTTCGGTAACGTGCTTCAGCTGAATGCTTGGGATCTGTTCCAGATCCGCGATGGTGCGCGCAACCCGCAGGATGCGGTGATAGGCGCGGGCGGAAAGCCCCAGCTTGTCCATGGCCTGGATCAGCAACGCGCGGCTGGATTCATCCAGCCTACAGTGTTCATCGAGTGCGCTGTTCTGCAGATGGGCGTTGTTGCAGCCCTGACGTTGCAGTTGCAGTTCGTGGGCGGCGATAACCTTTTCCCGTATCCGGCTACTGGTTTGTTCTTTTCCTGATGCCGAGAGTATGGCTTCTGCGGGCTGTGCGGGTACCTGCACCTGCAGGTCGATCCTGTCGAGCAGGGGGCCGGAGATGCGCCCTTGATACCTGGCCACCTGTTCAGCCGTACAGCGACAGGCCTTGATGGGATCACCCAGATGCCCGCAGGGACAAGGGTTCATGGCGGCAACCAGCTGAAAGCGGGCCGGGTAGGTGGCCGAGCGGTTGGCCCGGGAAATGTTGATGTGACCGGTTTCCAGTGGTTCGCGCAATACGTCGAGCACCCCACGGGGGAACTCGGCAATCTCATCCAGAAATAAAATTCCCGCGTGTGACAGGGAAATTTCGCCGGGTCTGGGATCGCTGCCACCACCAACCAACGCCACGGCAGATGCTGTGTGGTGCGGATGACGAAATGGGCGTTGCTTCCAGTGCGCCGGATCGAAAGGTAAGCCGCTGATGGATTGCACCATGGCATGTTCCAATGCCTGGGTTTCAGTCATTGGCGGGAGGATGCCGGGGAGCCGACTGGCGAGCATGGACTTGCCGCTGCCCGGCGGACCGCTGAACAGTAAATTGTGCGCGCCCGCTGCCGCGATGATCAGGGCGCGCTTGGCTTGTGACTGACCTCGAACATCTGCCAGATCTGGCATGTCGGCATGGCTGCCTGTTTGATTTATAGGGGCGAGGGCAGGTTCCAGAGGGGTTCTGCCACACAGATGGTTGCTCAATTGCAGCAAGTGTTCGACGGGATACAGACAGCTTTCCTGGATCAGGCTGGCTTCCGCCAGATTGGCGATGGGCAGGAATAACTTGTGTCTGGCGTCACGGGCCGCAATGGCGACAGGGAGTGCCGCAGTAACCGGGCGCACATCGCCAGACAGATTCAGCTCGCCGGTGAATTCGCAGTCTTGCAATGCGTCGGCGGGGATCTGCCCCGAGGCCGCCAGAATGCCGATGGCGATGGGTAGGTCGAAACGCCCGCTGTCCTTGGGCAGGTCAGCCGGGGCCAGATTGACGGTGATGCGCCTTGCGGGGAATTCGTAGCCGGAGTTTATCAGTGCGCTGCGCACCCGGTCGCGGCTTTCCTGGACGGCCTTTTCCGCGAGGCCGACGATGGCAAAGGCGGGCAGGCCATTGGCCAGATGCACTTCTACGGTGACGAGGGGTGCTTCAATGCCGACGCTGGCGCGGCAGTAAGTGGTAGCGAGTGACATAACCTTCCATGGTCAATGTTTGGGGCCGAATGGGTTACTGGTCTTGCAGTCGTTTTTCCAGTTCCGTGATCTGTTTTTCCAGTGCTTCGATTTTTTCCCGGGTGCGCATCAGCACCGCCTGCTGCACATCGAACTCTTCCCGTGTAACCAGGTTCAATTTGTTCAACGCGGCTTCCAGCCCGGAGCGCAGGTTGTGCTGCAAATCGTTCTGCAACGCCTGGAGTCCCTTGGGCAGCGTACCGGAAACCTTGGTGCTGATGTCGTCGAGAATCTTTGGATCAATCATGCAATCACAAAATAGCTGTAAGAACTGCGGGCAGCGTAAACCACAGCAGAAGCACTTGTCCAGCCTGTGTTGTGTTGGACTGCTGCACCAAGCTGGCAATGCCGCGCTCATTGCGCTCCAATTTGGTGCGTTCGACCTTGTACGAATACAAGCTCCTAATTAAATCAAATATAACCAATTGAATAATAGTTAAATATTACATTGGCATGGTATGTGCTTTATAAAACGCCAGCAACGTTGACTTTTTACCAAAAATATTGAGGAGTAATCATGATGAAGAAAAAACTGGCTATCGCCTGCGGCGCCGTTTTGCTGGGTGCAACTTCCATGGCGCAAGCCGAACTCACCGCCAACATCGGCGCCACCAGCAACTACCTGTGGCGTGGCGCTTCCCAGACAGGTGATGATGCTGCAATTTCCGGTGGTATCGACTGGGCCCATGACAGCGGCTTTTACCTGGGCACCTGGGCGTCCAACATCGACTGGGGCAACGGATCTGGAGCGGAAGTGGATTTCTATGGTGGTTTTGCCAATGAAATCGGTGATTTCGGTTATGACGTCGGACTGATCTATTATTACTATCCCACCTCTGGTTATGAAGATTCCGATTTCATCGAACTGAGCTTGAGCGGTTCCTGGCAGTTCCTGGAAGCCGGTATTGCCTACACGTTGAATGGCCAGGCAGATAGCGATGCCGCCTTCTCTGATGGTGACCTGTACTACTACCTGTCTGCCAGCTTCGATGTGGCTGAAACCTGGAGTATCGGCGCCACCATCGGACACTATGATTTTGACACCAGCAAAGCATTTGGCGACGTGGATTACAACCACGGCCAGATCGACGTCACCAAGAGCGCAGGCGACTGGGGCGATTTCACCATGACCGTTTCCAAGGCAGAGGAAGAATCCGGCAGTGACGACACAAAATTCGTCGTTTCCTGGGCCAAATCCTTCTGAGTATAACGAGGACAGAATATGAAACTGGTAACAGCAATCATCAAGCCGTTCAAGCTGGACGACGTGCGTGAAGCACTGTCCGAGATCGGCGTGGCGGGTATTACCGTCACGGAAGTGAAGGGGTTTGGCCGTCAGAAAGGTCATACCGAACTGTATCGCGGTGCCGAGTATGTGGTGGACTTCCTGCCCAAGATCAAACTGGAAGCCGCCGTTGCTGCCGATCAGGTCGATCAGGTCATCGAAGCGATCACCAATGCAGCGCGTACCGGCAAGATCGGCGATGGCAAGATCTTCGTCAGTGATGTTCAACAAACCATTCGTATCCGTACCGGCGAGACCGGTGCGGAAGCGCTGTAAGGAGGAAGACTGATGGAAAATCAGATTTTTGAACTGCAGTATGCCATGGATACCTTTTATTTTCTGGTCATGGGTGCCCTGGTCATGTGGATGGCCGCAGGCTTCTCCATGCTGGAAGCGGGCCTGGTTCGTTCCAAGAACACGGTGGAAATTCTTACCAAGAATATTGCCCTGTTCGCGGTGTCCTGCATCATGTACATGGTGTCCGGTTATGCGTTGATGTATGGTGGCGAGTATCTTCTCAGCGGTCTGGCCGGTGGTGAAACCCTGGTTGCCGATGCGCTGAAATCTTCTGCGGAAAACGGTTTTGGTGGTGATTCTGTCTATGCTACCGCATCCGATTTCTTCTTTCAGGTCGTGTTTGTGGCAACCGCCATGTCCATCGTGTCCGGTGCCGTGGCCGAACGCATGAAGCTGTGGGCTTTCCTGCTGTTTGCCGTGGTGATGACAGGTTTCATCTACCCTATGGAAGGTTCCTGGACCTGGGGCGGAAACTCCGTGTTCGGTCTGTACACCCTGGGCGACCTGGGCTTCTCCGACTTCGCCGGTTCCGGCATCGTACACATGGCCGGTGCTGCTGCGGCCCTGGCCGGTGTGCTTCTGCTTGGTGCGCGTAAAGGCAAGTACGGTCCCAATGGCGAAATCCGCCCCATTCCTGGCGCCAACCTGCCCCTGGCGACCCTGGGTACCTTCATTCTCTGGTTCGGCTGGTTCGGCTTCAATGGTGGTTCTGTATTGAAACTGGGTGATGTGGCTTCTGCAAATTCTGTGGCCATGGTTTTTGTCAACACCAACGCGGCTGCAGCTGCTGGCGTGGTGACCGCCCTGGTCGTGGCCAAGATCCTGTTTGGCAAGGCCGATCTGACCATGGCACTCAACGGTGCGTTGGCCGGTCTGGTCGTCATTACTGCGGAGCCTTCCACCCCCAGTGTGTTGCAGGCCAGCCTGTTTGGTGCTGCTGGTGGTGCGCTGGTGGTTTTCAGTATCCTCGGATTGGACAAGCTGCGCATCGACGATCCTGTCGGTGCTATCTCCGTTCACGGAGTGTGCGGCTTTCTGGGTCTGATGCTGGTTCCCGTGACCAACAGTGGCTCCAGCTTCTTCGGTCAGCTGGTCGGTGCCGGCACCATCTTCGGTTGGGTATTCGGCACCAGTTTGGTGGTATGGCTGATCATCAAGATCGTTATGGGCTTGCGAGTCAGCGAAGAGGAGGAATACGAAGGTGTGGACCTGGCCGAGTGCGGGATGGAAGCCTATCCCGAGTTCACCGGCGCGCAGGGTTCCGGCATCTGATGAAGGTGCGACAGCTTCTATGAGGCATCGTGTTTTTGCATAGTGTACACGGACAGCAGGGTTGCCTTCAGGCCGGGGATGTCTTCCAGTGTGTGGATACCCATGTGCTTGCGGGCGATCTGCAACAGTGTGTCCAGCGCCTTCTGTTCCTGCCGCGTCTGTCGCAGCCTGTCGAAATCCAGTTTGCCGTCGGCCACAGTGCCGTCGGCCAGCCCCTGGGGACGGTCAAAAGTCAGAGCTGCGGACAGGAGCATTTCATATTCGCAGGAGCAATGCCCGAAGCCCC
>DTXR01000226.1 GCA_012962365.1 Chromatiaceae bacterium
GCGTGGCTTTTGCCCTCGCCAGGGCGGGTGTGATTTGATTGCCCATCAGGGCAGCAGCGGTCCAGCAGGCAGGAGCAAACCCCGGTTTCTCAGGACCGGTTCATCGAAACAGCGATGAAACAAGGTTTGCCAGATCATGATCAGTATTTTTTGGTACAGGTTTTTTTGACTATAACTCAGTGTCACTGATCTGCCAAGTGTGTTTGTCCGATAGAATATACCGCTCGCATTCTTTCGCATCCATGGGAAAGCCGAAATAGTATCCCTGCATCAGGTTACATCCCTGCTCCTGCAGAAAATTCACTTGCGCTCTGGTCTCCACGCCCTCTGCGACAACCCGGATATTCATCTCCCTTGCCATACCGATAATGGCTGGCACGATGCACGCCACATTACCCTCTTTTTCCAGTTGCGCCACGAACGATTTATCGATCTTCAGGGAGTGTACATCCACATAGCTCAGCTGCCCAAAAGAGGAGTAGCCTGTTCCGAAATCATCCATTGCCAGCTTGTAGCCACGCTCTGACAACATTTTCAACAGCGGCACGGTTCTCTCCGGATCCTGCATCAGCATGCTTTCGGTAATTTCCAGAACAATGTTTGAGGGATTGACAGCATACTGCGCCGTCTTTTCGTCCAATACGGCAAGAAGGCCGGCACGCTCCAGCTGACGCATGGAAAGGTTGAGGGCCAGCGAATGAATAGCGACACCGCTATTTTGCCAGTCCCAAAGCTGCATACAAACCTGCTCGACCACCCATTCGCCGATGAACACAACCAGACCTGTTTCTTCAGCCAGGCCTATGAATTCGTCCGGCATAATCAGCCCCAGCCTGGGGTGTCGCCAGCGAAGCAGTGCCTCGAACCATACTACCTCGCCGCTGGACACATCGACTACAGGCTGGAAATGCAGCAAAAACTGATTACGGAACACGGCAGTACGCAGCTCACTTTCCATACGGCTGCGCTTTTCCGCAATCTCGTTCATATGTGCATGATAATACTCGCTGCGATTTCGTCCCTTGTCTTTGGCGTGATACATCGCGATATCCGCGTTCCGCACAAGAAAATCAATATTGTGGCCATCCTGGGGGAAAACCGTAATGCCGATGCTGACAGAAACATAGAATTCCATGGAATCTATATAGAAGGGCTGGGCGATGATATCAACAAGCTTTTCAGCCAGTTCACTGGTCGCCTGTAATACCTGCTCTTCTGTACCAAAGTCTGAAAGCAGCACGACGAACTCATCTCCTCCAGTACGCGCCACGGTATCAGACTCCCGCATACAGGATTTCAGCCGGGTGGCCACTTCTTTCAGCAGCATATCCCCGCCTGCATGACCAACACTATCGTTGACATGCTTGAATCTGTCCAGATCGAGAAACAACAGTGCGACCCATTGGCTGTTCCGTTTGGCATGCGCTATGGCTTGCTCCAGGCGATCATGAAACAATAAACGGTTTGGCAGGCCGGTCAATACATCATAGTGCGCCAGCTGGTAAATGTTTTCCTCGGCATTCCGGCGCTGCAGTTCCCCGCTGATACGATTGGAAAATACCTGCAAAATGGCTTGGCTCCATTCCGGCAGGCGCATGGGTTCCCTGTCCATGACAGCGATAACTCCAATCGTTTTTCCATTGTTGTCCTTGAGTGCAGTCCCGAAGTAGCTCTCAATTTCCCATCTATCCAGCAGAGGATCATCCGGGTAGTGCTGGCGCACTTCTCGCTCGAAGACCTCATTCTTCCCACTAAGTACATCCTGACTCGGTGTTCCACTCAATGGATAAATACTGTCTGATGTCAGTGTGTCACCATCCCACAACGCCAATATCCGCATCGAATCCCTGTTTTCATCCGCATACACAGCATAAAAGGCATATTTCGAGGCATAGGCCTGAGCCAGATGTCGCATGGTATCGCCAAATATGTTCTCCTTGCCCTTGCCGCTGCTGATGGAAGCTGCCAGTGCATATAAGGCATTTTCCACGCGCTTGCGTTCGGTCATATCGACACCGATGGACAACAGTTCCGGCTTGTTGTCATGGCCGGCTTCGATATACGCATTCCGCCAGGCTACCCAGATATGACGCCCATCCCTGGTGATGTTTTCGTTTTCATTATTCTCATAGGCATCCGGATCACATCGGATGTCCTCGATCAACTCGGCAAGGTTCAAGCCTTCGGAATCCACCTCACCCACAATAGTGCCAAGCACCGGCTTACCTATGAGTTCGTTTCTGGGATACCCAAAAAGCTCCTCACCATAACGATTGATCGAAATGACCTTTCCATCGACATCCCAACGCAAGAAAACGCTGTTGGCCTCTTCAACCAGCTTTCTGTATAGGCGTGCCTTGCGTTGACTGTCGCGTTGCACGGAAAGAATGAGCGGATACCATTGCCGCACACCATTGAAAACCAGTGCCATGGCCAACATGTAGAAAACTGTTTTCAATACAAGGTTGGACTCTGTCGGGCCCAGCAGATAAAAAGCGGACAAATCAGGAAAATCCCGGGAAAGGTTGAGCACCAGTCCCGCATTGGCGCACAACATGCCAAAAGACACATTGAGCCAGCTGGCTTTGTATTCACTGGAAATACCCGGTGTCTTGCGAATCAGCAAGCCCGCACAGACCATGGCAACCAGAACCAGGACAATGTTGGCGACCAGGTTGATATTCACGGGTTCTCTGTCCAACGGTATTCCCGGTACCACTTCACGACAACCTCCTGTGAACTATATGCTCGGCATCGCCTTTTCTTCTATTAGCTGAACGATATGTATTCTTCTTTTATTTTGTTGTTGCTTACGCAACCGGTCAACGCAAGGATTCCGCTCTAGTGCTGCAGATAGGATTTGGCGGAAGTCACCAACCCCGACAGCGCGTACAAAGCAAAGATAACAAAGAGGATCAGTGGTGGCTGCATCAGGATGATGGCAAAGACCAGCGCGATACCAACCATGGTGATGAAAGGCACCTTCCCCTTAAAATCGATGTGTTTGAAACTGTTGTAACGAACGTTACTGACCATTAACAGGCCACAGGCGCCGGTGACAAGACCGGCAACAATGGCAACATCTGCCCCTGCGATATTGTTGTCCACCGCCACCCACACGCTGGCCGCCACTATTGCCGCTGCCGACGGACTGGGCAAGCCCTGAAAATAATGGCTGTCTGCTACATCCAGCTTGGAATTGAAACGCGCCAGACGCAATGCTGCCCCGGCCGTGTAGATGAAAGCTGCAAGCCAACCCGGTTTCCCCATGGAATGCAGCGCCCACTCATACATCACCAGTGCCGGCGCCAGACCAAAGGCAACCATGTCAGACAGGCTGTCGTATTCCGCACCGAAAGCCGTCTGTGTATTGGTCATGCGGGCAACCCTGCCATCCAGACCATCCAGAATCATGGCAATGAATATGGCCACCGCAGCCTTTTCAAATTGCGCATTCATGGCCGCCAGCACCGCATAAAATCCGGA
>DTXR01000227.1 GCA_012962365.1 Chromatiaceae bacterium
CGACAGGGTGTGCATTTGCCACAAGACTCCTCTGCCATGTAAGCGAAAATATGGCGCATAAAATCCAGCATGGGAAAGGTTTGTGGAATGGCGACGATACCTGCATGGCCCAGCGCAAAACCCGCTTGTTGAAAGCTCTCGAAATCAATATGCAGTGCGTCGATGGCACTGACCGGCAGGATAGAACCCAGCGGGCCTCCCACCTGCAAGGCCTTTACTTCAGTATTGAATCCGCCAGCTTGCCGATAAACCAGCTCACTGAAAGAAACACCGAAATCCACTTCATACAGCCCGGGACGAACAAACTGGCTATCCAGCGAAATCAGCTTGCTGCCCTTGCTTTCCTCACTGCCAATAGCCGCGTAGGCATCACCACCATGCTCCAGTATCCAGGGCACATTGGCAAAGGTCTCCACATTGGATACCAGGGTGGGTTTACCCCACAAGCCATGCACTGCAGGATAAGGCGGGCGTACCCGCACTTCAGGCCGTTGTCCCTCGATGGAATTCAGTAGTGCCGTTTCTTCGCCACATACATAGGAGCCGGCACCGACGATGACATCAAAACGGAAACTGCTATCCAACTCTGCCGAGAAAGCCTCGTACGCTTCGATGGCCTGTTGTACAGCGCGAACTGCTTCTGGGTATTCATAGCGGATATACAGCACACCTGTCTCTGCCCCCGTAGCCACTCCCGCTGCAAACATGCCCGCCAGTACCTTGTGCGGCTGCTGTTCCAGCAAGTAACGGTCAGAAAAAGCACCGGGATCGCCCTCATCGGCATTGCAGACGATATATTTTTCATCAGTTGGCGCCACTGCTACCGCGTTGCATTTGAATGCAAAAGAAAAACCGGCGCCTCCACGTCCACGAAGGCCGGATGCCTGCAATTCAGTCAGAATCTGCGCCGGTTCCCGCCTGGCAACGGTATATAGCTGCTCAACAAAAGGTGGGGGATTGGTGAGAATGCCGGCGGCAGACAAGTTATAAACCGGCATGGGTGGCTGGCTGATGGCGTGCTCGCCCTGATGGCCGGTATGCAGCTTACCATCAGCATCGCGCTGCAGCATTCCTGCTCCCTGATAGCAGTATCCACAGCACATGGCCTTGCCGGCATCCGGATGCTTCCGTGCGGCGCTTGCGGTTGCACCACTGACCAGGCAGGCCGTACCGTGGCAAACCCGTGTCTGCTCCTGCCCGTCTTTCGGCCCCAGAAAATCGTAGAAGCTGGCTGTGCCATGAAGGACGGAAAGCGACAGCCTGGAGTCCTCGGCCAGTTGCTCCAGCATCAGCTTTCGGGACGCCGGATCAGCCTGTGCTGCTTCCGCAATGGTGGAAAACAGATCGGCTTCCAATCCTGCTTTGTGGCTCAGGCTGCGAATATTTCTGGACATGATATGTCACTCTCAAAGTACCTCATATAAGGTTTTTGCATGCATCGCCAGATGTTCGCCGATAAAGGTACCAATAAAATGATAGCTATGGTCGTAGCCTTCCTGCATGCGCAGACTGATCGGGAAATCTCTTTCCAGACACACCACGAGAAAGTCCTGAGGGAACAGCTGTTCCGCCAGAAACTCGTCGTGGGTGCCCTGATCAATGAGAATCGGCAATTTTGCAGCGCCGTTTCTCACCAGTTCGGTTGCATCATAAGCCGCCCATGCATTGCGATCATCACCCAGATAGGTACTGAAACAGGTTTCTCCCCAACCACTGACTGTAGGGTGACAAATTGGTGCAAATGCAGAAACCGAGCGATACATCCCCGGCTCTTTCAGGGCACAGATCAGTGCACCGTGACCGCCCATGGAATGGCCTGAGACGGACCTGAGCCCGGCAATCACCGGGAACTTCGCTTCGATCAACGCAGGAAGTTCACGGGTCACATACTCATACATCTGGTA
>DTXR01000228.1 GCA_012962365.1 Chromatiaceae bacterium
AAGAAGCATTGTTTGGTGACGAGTACGCAGCCATGGTAGAAAAATACGATGGCAGAGGCCTTTGTGATGAAGAAAGCGGCCACGCATTCCAGCCCTACGTAATCAATCCGATGATCAACTTTACATGAACGACGGCACACAAGACAATCTCAAAGGCTTTTCTCGTTACTTGGTAAACGCAGGCCTTTTAGATACTGAAAATGCGATTAGCGCTACCAAAGAGGCAAAAAAAGAGGGCACTCCTCTTGTATCCTACGTTGTCGCGAATGAATTGGCATCTCCGCATCAAATCGCCGTTCTTGCTTCCCAGGAATTTGGCTTACCCTTGCTGGATTTGGAGGCTATTAGCAAAGACACACTACCTCTAAAGCAAGTGGAGTCAAGCCTGATAAGCAAGCACCATGTATTGCCCTTGGCCAAACGTGGCAATCGGCTATTTTTGGCAGCATCGGATCCCACGAATCAGGAAGCTATCAAGGAAATTCAGTTCAACACTGGCCTCGCCATTGAAATCATTCTGGTGGAAGAGGACAAGCTTGCTGTAGCTCTGGATGAGGCATCCAGATCCCAATCAGAAGCGATGGGCGCACTACTGGAAGAGAATCTTGAAAATATCGAATTCGATAATTTTGATGACAATGATGCAGATGATGGCGCTCAAACAGAAATTGACGAAGCGCCGGTCGTTCGCTTCGTCAACAAGATTCTTCTCGACGCCATCAATAGCGGCGTTTCAGATATTCATTTCGAACCTTATGAGAAAAGCTACCGCATTCGCTACCGGCAAGACGGACTTTTGTTCGAAAAAGCGACACCGCCCGTCAATATCGCCCAACGCCTTTCCTCGCGCCTCAAAGTCATGGCGCGTCTCAATATTGCCGAGCGAAGGGTTCCCCAGGACGGACGCATCAAGCTCAAGGTTTCAAAACATCATGCTATCGACTTTCGGGTAAATACCTGCCCGACATTGTATGGTGAAAAGGTCGTATTGCGTATTTTGGATGCCTCGGCAGCGACCATCGGCGTGGATGCCCTGGGTTTCGAGGAAGACCAAAAACAACTGTTCATGGAAGCGATCCAGAAACCTTATGGCATGATATTGGTTACGGGCCCCACAGGTAGTGGAAAGACGGTTTCTCTTTATACGGCCCTGAATATTCTAAATGATCCTCAGATCAATATTTCCACGGCGGAAGACCCTGTCGAAATACAGGTGGAGGGCATAAACCAGGTCAACATCAACACGGCTAGTGGTCTGTATTTTGCCGATGCACTTCGCGCCTTCCTACGCCAGGATCCGGATATCATCATGGTCGGTGAGATTCGGGATCTCGAAACCGGTGAAATTGCGGTAAAAGCCGCGCAAACCGGTCACATGGTGCTTTCCACCCTGCATACCAATGATGCACCGCAAACCCTGACGCGTCTTGCCAATATGGGCATACCGCCCTACAACATTGCGTCATCTGTAAACCTCATTATGGCCCAGCGTCTTGGGCGCCGTCTCTGTGAACATTGCAAACAACCGGAAGAGCTGCCTCGAACTGCCCTGCTTGAAGAAGGTTTTACAGAAGCTGAAGTAGCAGAAGGACTGAATCTGTACAAAGCGGTCGGCTGCGACAAATGCAACAATGGATACAAAGGACGCGTGGGTATCTTCGAAATCATGCCCATTTCAGACGGGATTGCCCAAATCATTCTCGAGGAAGGAAATGCTATGCAGCTCAAGGAACAAGCCTTGAAAGAAGGCTATTATTATGATCTGAGGACTGCCGGCCTGTTGAAAGTAAAGAACGGCCTGACCAGTCTGGAAGAAATCAACCGAATCACCAAGGACTAAATTGAGCATGGCAACCAAAGCGGCTAGAAAACCAAAGGCAGAAAAATCTTATGATTTCGCCTGGACAGGCACAGACAGGCGCGGGAAAAAAATCAAAGGGAAACTCCGGGCTGCAAACGATGCCATCGTCCGGGCGGACTTACGCAAACAGGGCGTTACCCCAATCAAGGTACAAAAACAGATTACCCTGTCATTTGGCAAGCCAAAAATCACATCAGGCGACATTGCCATTTTCTCCCGCCAGCTAGCTACCATGATGAAAGCAGGTGTACCCCTGGTTCAGGCACTGGATATTGTAGGCAAAGGGCATGACAACGCCTCCGTGCAGGAGTTGATTCTTGCCATCAAGGGGGATATTGAAGGAGGAACTTCTCTAACGAACGCCCTGCGCAAACACCCCATGTATTTTGATGACCTGTTCTGCAACCTGGTCGAAGCAGGTGAGCAGGCCGGGGTTCTGGAAACCCTGC
>DTXR01000229.1 GCA_012962365.1 Chromatiaceae bacterium
CCGCCAGGGCCAAAATCACCATGGAACTGTACAAAGAGTGCAAATACAATAAGTGCTGTGGAGCCTGAGTGCATTATTTCCTGACAGTCCTATTGTTGTTGATTTCGGCAGCTGTTTCCGCAGATACCTATGTATACGAAAACGCGGAAGGCCAGCGCCTGATCACGAACGTGCCTTCCCGCGACAAGGATATAACCCTGATCAAGCGCTGGCGTGACAAGCGCACCAAACCCCGCAAGCAGCGCAAGATTATCGGCTATTCCTATCTGTTCAGGGATGCCGAGGGTATCTCGCATTTCACCAACAAGAAGTCCAGCGGCCGGGGAATGGAGCTGATTTCCAAACGCCCCATTTATTATTATGATAAGCCTCGCAGCGGCGGACCAGCACCTGTGCTCAAGGTGCTCAAGGAGCGGATAAAGGAATACCGGCCGCTGATCATGCAGGCCGCGAGAGAGACTGGCCTGGATGTCAATCTCATCCATGCGGTAATCCTTGCCGAATCGGCATACAATCCCAAAGCGCTGTCCCCCAAGGGTGCTATGGGTCTGATGCAGCTCATACCGGCAACGGCCAAGCGCTTTAACGTGACAGATGCCTATGACCCGGCACAGAACATTCGTGGCGGCACCCGCTATCTCAAATTCCTCATGAATCGCTTTGGCAACGATATCGAACTGGCCACGGCCGCCTACAACGCGGGCGAGGGCGCGGTGGAAAAGTACGGTCGCACCATTCCGCCGTATAGAGAAACCCAGGATTACGTGAGGAAGGTAAAGGGGTACATGGCGCAGGGGATGGTGGCATTCAACTGATGCCGGCGGCATTGCGCATCTTTCCCGAAGCCGCCTTGCCAATGTGGAATGCACATCCCTGGCATCAGGACATTGCCGATTTCGCCCTTCCTGACAAGGCGCTGCTTTCTCTCCGATCTGCCTTTGTTTCAGCCTCCTGTTTTCTCGGCCCGGAGCAGGCCAGAGGCGGCGTCTATGATTCCCGGGGGGATTATGTGCCGGCTTCAAGGCATTTGCGCAGGGTCCGGGATCTGACTGCGAGCAACCCCCCGAGCAAGCGTTTCTCCGGCGATTTACCCCGGCTTTCCGGTCGCTATCTCTACCTCGGCTGGTTCTTCAATCACTACGGCCATTTCATCCTGGAAAGCCTGGGCCGGGCCTGGGCACTTCAGGAGTGTGGCGAAATCGATGGCTATATCATGCATCTGCATGCGGCAAACGGCAGTCCTGCGCCTTATTTGCTGGAGTTTTTTGATCTGCTGGCCATTCCTCGCGACAAGGTTATTTTTGCAGATCAGGATTTGGCCGTGGAAGAACTGTTGTTGCCTTCACAGCAGGCGGTGCTCTCGCGGGGCATATCAAAAGAGACGCTGGCGCTGTACCGACAGCTGGGTGAGCGGGCGGCCAGGGAAAAGGAAAATGCCTTTGGCAGCAAACTCTATGTCTCCCGGCGATTTCTGCCGCCTGACCAACGCGGTGCGAGCAATGAAAAAGCGCTGGAAGTGCGATTCGAGGCACAGGGATACAAGGTCGTTCATCCCCAGTTTATGAACGTGAAAGCGCAGTTGGCCATGTTTTCAGATGCCAGAAAACTTGCCGGACTGGAAGGTAGTGGCCTGCATAATGTTTTGTTTGCACGGGAACCGGAAGTGGTCTGGATGCTGGGTTCCCGGAATCATCTAGCAGATGCGATTACACAGGCTGAGCTGGACAAGTACCGGGATTGTGAGACGGAGCTGCATCTGCAGGATGCCCCGGAATTTTCCTGCCTGCATCCACGTATCACTCCCTTTGTCATCGATGTTCAGGAAGATGAAAAGGATGTGTGCCTTTCAGGCCTGAAAGCTGCGCCCTATGATCGTTTTCGCTGGCTTTCCACGCTGGCCATGCAATTGCAACGAAAAAAGTGCCTACACGGCGAAGGCAGCGCTCATCTCACTAGTGAGGAGAAGTCTTTGCTGGATACGCTACCGGTGTCTCCAGACGGTGAAATGGTGAAGGCCGAAGCCTTGTCGACGGATCAAGAGCTCGCAGATTTTCTGTCGGTAGAACAGCATTTTATAAAGGAAGATTATGCATCAGCTGTTGAACAGATGGCTGCCTATCTGGATAAATACGATAATCACGCGGCTTTTTTACAACGATATGCCGAACTGCTGACAAAAGCACAACGCCATAAAGAAGCGCTGAAAATAGCAGGCAGGGCAGAGCAGCTGGATCCGGATAACCCTGCTCTGGCACTGTTGATTGCCAGGCTGCTGGTAGCACTGGACAGAAAGCCAGCGGCCATTGAAGAGCTTGAAGACCTGATTCGGGCCTTTCCCCGCTGCCATGCGGCTGGCATCCTGCTTGCTGAAGTGCTGGCGCAAACCGATCGCTTCAGAGAAGCGGCTGATCTTCTGGGTGCGGTGATCAGCGATTCCCCAAATCAGAAAGGCATGCTGGCACGTCTCACATGGTATTTGTTTCGCTGCGGCGACCATGAAGCCGCAAGGGAGGCTGCCCATGCCGCGCTCGAGCACATGCCGGCCAACCCTTTCAGTTTTGCCCACCTTGCCCGTATTCATCTGGCACTGAATGAACCGGAGGTGGCGATGACCTGGGTCGAACGGGCAATCGAACGCTCTCCGGGCAAACAGGAGCTGCGTCAATTGCGAAGCAGGATTGTCTCCAGGCTCGATCAGAGCTGATCAGGTTATCGGCAGGAAGCCCGATCCCCAGTCAAAACCCATGTCCAGAAGCGCTTCGATGATCGCTGTTCTTGCGCCATTATTTCCGACAGCAACCAGAATGTAGGTACCGGGGTCTTTGGCCAGCGCCTGCCACTCGATTACAGGAATACCCTGAAGCCTGTTTCCAATCTTTTTTGGGTCGATGTCCACCCAGGCTTTTGGCTTAAATCCCTGATCCAGTAAAAATTGGCAGCGTTTGCGGGTCTTGCGTCCGGCGCCCCAGATGACGAAATTATTCTTGTGTCTGAGCAAGCGGTTATCCTGTGCCAGGTGCCAGGCCTTGAGCCTGTCGAACGCCTCACGCGAGCAACGCGGATCTGTCCGGGAGACTCGGTTTGGACTGTCACGCCAGTCCAGTAGCACTTCAGGGAGCTTTTCCATCACATGACATGAATGAAACAGGCGCAGCCACAGGTCATAGTCCTCAGGAAACAGGCCTTCACGGTAAGCACCCACTTTTTCAACGACGCTTTTACGGAAACACACGCTGGGATGCGCGAAGGGCGATTCGATGTAGATTTGATTGGCGATATCCCGCTGTGAGCAACAGTCGTTCTGCCAGCGAAGGTATTCCCGGTTGCCGGCCTGAAGCAACTCATCAGGGAACAGACGAACCCTGGTGGAAGAAAGTGCCAGGCCAGGGGAGCTGTCAAAGTGCCTGAGCTGATGGGAAAGGCGTCGAGGATACATGATATCGTCAGCATCCATGCGGACAACAAGTTCATGGTTACAGCTGGACAGGCCGTAATTGAGAGCGGCCACCAGGCCCTTTGCCGGATTGTTGAGCATATGGATACGCTGATCCCGGCGAGCCTGTTTGTATAGCCAATTATCCGAGCCATCGGTACTGTGGTCATTCACTGCAATCAGCTCCCAGTACGGATGGGTCTGTGCCTGAATGCTATCCAGACAGGCGGGCAGCGTATCCATAGCGTTGTAGAATGGCAGCAGAATACTGACGAAAACAGGCATACTGGCAGATGATGAGCGAAAAACAAAACAAGAATAAAGCAACCCGTCCGAGATGGCGACGCTGGGCGATGGATATTTTGCTGGTTTTTGTGGTGCTCTTTGCCATCCACATCTGGCAGACCCGCGATATGCCCGTTGGTGACGCACCTCAGCTGCAGGGGATACTGCTAGAAGGGAAAACAGTATCCCTGAAAGACTTTCGCGGCAGGCCTGTTCTGGTTCATTTCTGGGCGACCTGGTGTCCAATTTGCCGTACGGAGGAGGGAAGCATCGACAGTGTTGCAGACGATTATCAGGTGCTGAGTGTTGCCATGACATCAGGAAAGGCTGAAGAAATAGCCGCCTACATGGAAGAAAATGACCTGGATTTTCCCGTGCTCATGGATGAATCGGGCATACTGGCGGTCGCCTGGGGTGTACGCGGCGTGCCCAGCAGCTTCATCATCGATCCCAGCGGGAAGATTCGCCATGTGTCCGTCGGTTATACGACAGAGTTGGGGCTGAGGTTTCGGTTGTGGCTGGCCAGCTGGCGATCTTGAGATGCTGATTGGATTGGAGGTGGTGAAGTTACGCTGAAACTGTTTCAGGCGTTACCAGGGGCTGGAGCACCTGGGCAAGCTCTTTGAGTTTGAAAGGTTTGCTCAGGTAATCATCCATGCCGCTATCCAGTGCCCGTTCACGATCCTGATCCAGCGCATGTGCAGTGAGTGCGATGATAGGCAAATGTCCTGTGCCATCCTGCTCTTCCCGTTTGCGTATCCTTCGGGTCGTTTCATAGCCATCCAGAACAGGCATTTCGCAATCCATGAGAATCAGGTCGAAGTTGTGTTGTTGGCCCAAGGTTTGCAGTACTTCCTGCCCGTTGATGCAGACAGTGGCTTCGCATCCCAACGCGTCCAACATGCTCAGGGTGACCTCCTGATTCACCAGGTTGTCCTCCGCTACCAGAATGTTCAGTCCCAACCGGTATGGACCACCGGACGTGTTTGTAGCATCCGTATGCGTGCGGGTTGTATTTTCAATTTCCCGGATACAGGCACGCAAGGCTTTTTGCGTCACCGGTGATGTAATGAAACAGGCATCTTTCCATGCTGTTAGTGCACTGACTTCCTCGCCGATGCGTCCGATCAGAATTGTTCCCAAGCTATGTTTCACAATCTGTTTCAGGGTGTCAGCTTCCTGCTTGGGTATATCAGTCAATTGTCGTTGGTTTATCAGGATGATATCGAACGGCTTGTCCTCTTCGATCTCCTCTACTGCACATTTCATCGCGGCCGAAAGCGCTGCTATGCACTCGACATCATGTCCCCAGGCACTGATTTGTTGATACAGATTTTCCTGTTCCCAAAGATCTTTCTCTATTACCAACACGCGCCGCCTAGGCAACGTTTTGTCAGATGACTGTTGTGGATTGTCCTGTCGTGGCAAACTTACAGCGACGCTGAATACCGAGCCTTGGCCTGGTTCGCTGCGCACGGAAATGGTGCCGCCCATCAGCTCCACGAGCTGTCGGGTAATGGTAAGACCCAAACCGGTGCCCCCATATTTGCGGGTAGTGGATGCGTCCGCCTGGGTGAAATTGTCAAAAACTCTTTCACGCTCGTCGTCTGACATCCCGATGCCGGAATCGATAATCTCCAGCAGCACGGTTACCTCATTGTCGTGCTCACCCAGACAGCGGGCGGTTACATGCACGCCGCCTTCGTCAGTAAACTTGATGGCATTGGAGAGCAGGTTGGTGATGATTTGCTGCAGTCGCCCGGGGTCGCCGCGAAGCCGTGCGGGCAGTTCCGGTTCTACCAGTGTGGTAATTGACAGCCCCTTGGCATAGGCGTTCTCGGCCAGTAGTTCGACGGTGCCTTCTATCAATGCCTGCAGATTGATATCTACGGATTCCAGCTCCAGACGCCCGGCTTCGATCTTGGAAAAATCCAGGATATCGTTGAGGATATGCAGCAGGCTATCGGCAGAGTTCTGTATGGTATCGGTAAAATGACGCTGGCGACCGTCCAGCTGTGTATTGCGCAACAACTCCGCCATGCCGATTATGCCGTTCATGGGGGTGCGGATTTCATGGCTCATCGTTGCGAGGAACTGTGATTTTGCCAGACTGCCGGCTTCTGCCGCCTCTTTCGCGTCGCACAGATCCTCGTCGCGCAATTCAATTTGTTCCAGCATACGGTTGAATGCCTCAACCAGCGTGCTGATCTCATCATCACTGTCAGCCTTCAGGCGTACCGAGAAATCCTGTTTCTGTGCTGTTTCCTCCATTGCCCTTGCCATATTGGTTATGGGCATGGAGATAAAACGATGTAACCGTATGGCCAGCAGGAAGGCAAGACCGATGCCGCCAAGGAAGACCAGTATTGTGAGCTCGACCTGCTTTACCATGCGCTTCTTGAGTGCATGGATGGAATACTGAAGATTCAGATAGCCGATAAGCTTGTTGTTCAGCTTGATCGGTATATCCAAGTCGAGAAAATCATCTTGGAATTCTATGGAATTACTTAAGGCCTCGGAAGGCGAATGCCATTCCATCGCTTCCTGTCTGTTGATTTCGTCGAGGAGGTGTTTGTATTCCGGGGTAGGGCTGGCATATTTTGCAAACAGCTCTCCATCCAGTGTGCGAACCTGCATACCGATGATTTCGGGTTCACTTCCGATGGCATTCAAGACCTCGGCAGCCGTGTCAGGATCGCGGAATGCCAGTGCGCCCGCACTATTGATGCTCGCTAATCGCGCTAAGGCAGTAACATGCTCTTTCAGGTTGTGCTTCATTGTTCCCATGTCGGATATCACCATCACAATACTGGAGACCAGCAGAACCAGTGCGCTGATCAGAACCACGATGGAAACCACTTTCCAACGCATGGATATGCTTCCGAACAGTCTGTTCATGGCGTACCTTCTGAATTGGAGCCGGTTACAACTGTGGACAGTTGCAACAGCTTGGAACTGATGCGTATTCCCGCTTCTTCTGCCGCTCTGGTATTGATAACAGGGCGGATGCGCCTGCCTTTGCGTACCAAACCGATCATCCCGCCGGAAAGGGGAAATGCCTTCGATTCACCCACAGTGACGACAGGCTGATTTTTCATCCTTGCCAGAATCTGTTCTGCATTACTGGTTTGCGTAGAATCCAGGTACAACAAATGGCAGTGAGATGAATTTACAGGTGACCCGAGTGGTTCCAGTTCCAGCGGATGGCCCTTTACCTGTTCATTTTCTAGCAGCCTCGCCAAGGTGCGACGCAACACGCGATCACCCAGCACACAATAACGAATGGGACTGTTTTCAGTGGGAAAGGCGCTCTTCGGCCAATGAATGAACATGGCAAAGTTGTAGAGATAGAGTGCGCGTACTTCCGGTATCGAAGTTGAATCAGCCTGAACGGAACCCCCCATGGAAAAAACAATGGACAGCCACAAACCAACCCTACGCAGGTGTATCAATGCGACAGATCGAATACCTGATCTGAAAAGCCCTGGTATGCTGTGAATGATTTGAAGCATTTCTGTAAATTGCTGGCTCAGTATTTCAGCTCCGCCCTCAGAAACAGCTCCCGGACCATATTGTGGGGTGGCGCATTGAGTACTGCTTCTTTTCCGAATTCCTGGTGGGAGGCATCGAGCAGGTTGCGACCAATCAATGATAGCGACAGGTTACCGTTGACATGCCAGCCAATGCGGGCGTCCAGTTCCACATAGTCGTCCACGTTGAAGTCTTCCAGAACATCTACATAACGAAGAAAAAGATCCAGTTCCAGATTGTTCGGCAGGTTCAGTCCACCGCGCAGCCCGGCTTGTTGTTCGGGTGACTGGCGTTGTATTTCTACCGATTCAAGAGAGTGGCTACCTTCCTCTACGCTGAGATTCATTTTCAGCAGTGAATACCACGCCTGCAGGCGCAGATCATCCGTCACGCGCCAGTCGGTGGTCAGTTCCATGCCCCATGAGAGTCCCTGCATCCTGTTTTTCGACGTAACAGGAATAATCCAGCGAGGGAAAGGCAGTGGGTTGAGTTCAGGGGGGTAAAGCTCTAGGGTTCGCAATTCTTCATAGTCATTATAAAACAGGGCAAGATCCATCCCCATGTGTTCGACAGGTTGCCAGCGGTAGCCGGCTTCATAGGCGATGAGCGTCTCTGATTCCATCACCTTGTCCGTGGTCATGCGGTAGTTGACGGGGAGTCCGCCTGTTCCAGCGCTTGGTGGAAGTGCCAGTTGTTCTGCTGCCATATCATGTTCGGCACGGTTTGGCGTACGCACAGCACGGGATATGGAGGCCCAAAGCGTCGAATTGGGTTGTGGATGCCAACGGATGCGTATACTCGGCTGTATTTCGTAACCGGTGAAATCATTATGTTCCAACTTGGTTCCCAGCGTCAGGAACCAGCGGTCGTCAGCCAGAACGATCTCATCCTGGATGAATGCACTGAACCGGGAAAAGGAACGCACGGGCGGTTCCGCATAGCCCAGCCCCCTGTTCTGTATGTCACTGCGTTGCCACCTGTACCCAAGTCCTGCGATTACATCATGGCGCCCCAGAGGAATGAATCGATGACGGTACTCGAGATCGATCGTATCCTCCAGTTCCTGCATCTCTGTGAACGCACTGTCGGTTATCATCCTGAAATGACTGTAATAAGCCTGAAAGCTGTCCTCGGCGCCGGATTCCCGAATATGTTGCCACTGGGTCATCAGGTTGCCACCAGACAACCGGGGATCCTGTGCGTCTGCGGTATAAAGTTCAGCCTGAACGGCTAGCGCATCGTCTACGCTGGTTTCCCAGTCACCGCGCAGACCAAATCGTTTGCCATAGAATTCTTTTTCATCCCGTCCGTTAGGCAGTTTTTCCTGCGGGTTTCGATCATCGTACTTTATATACGCCCGCACTGTTCCGGATTCGCCTGTTTGTATTCCATGCCGGACGGCAGCTCCGCTTTGCTGATTGCCACCGTGAGCGGTTGCCAACATGCCTTGTGTGTCGGAAGCGTTCTTCGTGATGATGTTGATAACGCCGTTAACAGCATTCGCACCCCAGGTCGATGCCCCCGGACCGCGGATGACTTCGATTCTCTCGACATCCGCCAGAAGCGTATCGAATGCTTCCCAGTACACGCCGGAGAACAGGGAATTATAGACACTGCGGCCATCGATCATCACCAGCAATTTGTTGGCAAACCGGCTGTTGAAGCCACGGGAGCTGATGGCCCATTCTGACGTGTCGATACGCGCCACATTCATGCCGGGGACCAGGCGCAGCAATTCAGGGATGCTGCTGTACCCGCTACGGCGAATATCTTCGCTGGTCAGAACGAAAACCGCTGCAGCACTGTCTGCAAGTCTCTCCGGCTTTTTCGAAAGAATGGATACCTGCATATCGGCCAATTGCTCAAGGGACAATTCTTTCAGGTCTTCGATGCTCTTGTCCACTGCGCAAACTGGTGCAGCAAAAGCAAGCACACTCGCTACTAGCGCCAGGTTCAGGTTTTTTACCGCATACCTACAACGTCCCATTTTTTGTTACCTCTGCAGGCCTCTCCTGAGACTTGCTCAATAATGTTGGAATACAATTTTTACCGTTTTGAGTCCGCACGCCGATTAATCTGGTTTGCGTTTTGAGCCAACAGGCAAGTGCGTGATATTTGTCTTTGTTGATTTCTTCAGGGGCAGGAAACTGGTTTTTGCCAGCGTCGGTATATGTTCGGGCAGTACCGGTCGGCTGAACAGGTAACCCTGCACTGAATCGCATTGAATATCCTTGAGTGTTTCCAGCTGCTGTTTTTCTTCTACGCCTTCGGCAACGACGACATGTCCCATGGCATGAGCTACATCCACGATCGTCCCGACGAGGATGGAAGAGCTCTTGTCCTGTGTCATATCAGAGATGAAAATCCGGTCGATTTTCAGGCAATCGATAGGCAGAGATTTGAGCGATGCGAGAGATGAGTATCCTGTTCCAAAGTCATCGATGGCTATCCTGACACCCATATTACGCAGCTTTTTGA
>DTXR01000230.1 GCA_012962365.1 Chromatiaceae bacterium
GGAATCTCTTTGCTGATTATTTTGTTGGTGTTGCGGTATGAGTTTCAGCACTGGAACTGCTCGGTGTTCCCCCTGCTCGGCGTGGGCATCACCATCGTCCTGACGCTGGGCCTGATGGGCTTCACCCAATTCAAGCTCACCACCATGATGGTGCTGACACCCATGCTGTTGCTGGCCATCGGCATTGGCCATGCCATGCAGGTGACGCGGCGTTTCACCCATGAACTGCATAAGAACCACGATGTGGAAGATGCTGCCTTCAAGGCGATTCGGTACACCATTGTCCCCGCATCCCTGTCCATCGGAACGGATCTGCACGGGTTTTTCGCCATCTCCTTCGTGGATATCTCGTTCTACAAGGCCTATGCCTATTTCGGCATTTTTGGCATGGCGACCCTGATTCTCACCACCACGACGCTGATTCCATTGCTGATGACGGTTGTTCCGCCAAAGCTGGGTTCCCGTGAGGGAACGCAACGTCATTGGGAAAGCGCTATGGGCAAAGGCGTTACCGCATTGCTCACCGGCAGGATGAAGTGGCTGCCTCTGGCGCTGGTGCTGGGTATCCTGTGGATTTCTGCGCACTATGCGCAACTGGGGCGTGGCATCAATGCGCTGCTGGCCGGCGAAGCCGGGCGCAGCGATCCTGAGGTGGCGCGGATACAGGATGAGTTCGACATCATGCCCGGTGCCGAGAAAGGCATCAATTATCCCCGGGCGGCGTTCAAGGAGCGCTTTCTACTGGGTGAACTGTCTGGAAATGGTGAAGTCGCCGAGATCAGTGATCTGAATGAATTTTCACGCATGATGCCCGGCGCTATCACTGCCAACATGGTCATCCGTTCACGCAACGGTGTGCTGCCGCCCTGTGGTGAGGATTCGCGTGACAGCAATGACGACCGGATCATCGGGGCGGACAAGTGCTACGATGACATGGAAGACCCTCCTCAGGGAATTTTCAATGATGTGGTGGTGCTGAAGGCCTTGTCTGATTTCGAGGACTGGCTGCGTCAATATCCTCACGTCGGTTATTCCACTTCCTATGTTCAATTTCTGAAGACCATCAACATGATGCTGAATGCGCCGGCGGGTGAAGCGCCGATGCAGCACATGAACCTGTTTGCCATTCCGACCAGGATTCACATGCAGGCGAACCGCTATGCCTATGCCGATCCTGATGACCCGGACTATCTGCCCATCCCAAATGCTACAGTGCAGTTCTACAATGCCATGCTGGTGAACGCCAACGGGCCGGGTGAACTGGATTCTTTCGTCAATACCACCACCTGGGACGAAGGTGTCATCGTCAGCTTCATCAATACCCTCGATCCTGTGGAAACCCATCAGACGGTGGTAGCCATTCAGGATTATCTGCGGCAGCATGAGAACGACCCCGGCATGGACAGGATTCGGGTGGGTATCGAGGCCAATGAGAAAATCCAGATCCAGGTCGGTGACGGGCTGAGAACCATCGTCACTGAAGAATCCATACCTGATGGCAAGGCCGCCATCGGTGGTTTTCTTGGCATCACCGAAGCAACCCGGGATGTGGCTTTTGCCGAGTGGCTGCATGCGCCGGCCATGACCGCGCTGACGGTGTTTCTGATGGCCGCCATCATGTTCCGCTCCTGGTCGATTGCCTTCATGCTGATCAGCCTGTGTTTCATCACCCTGATGTCCCAGTACGGCTTGGCGGGCTACATGACGTCGATAAAGGAATGGTCGGCCAATCTTGCCTTTCATGTGCAGGTGGCCCTCAGTATCGCCATGGGGCTGGGCATAGACTATGGCGTGTACATGGTTTCCCGGTTGCGTGAAGAGATGCAGAAGGTAAATGCGGATTGGCAGCGGGCGTTGAGAAATACCATCCAGACAACCGGCTCGGCCATTGTCATCTCTGTGGTGGTCTTGCTGGGCAGTGTGATTCCCCTGATGAACACCAAGCTGGCCAACACTTGGTCAGTGAGTTTGTATGTCGCTGAAGCGTTGATACTGGATGTCATTACTGCCTTGCTATTCCTGCCGTTACTTATCTACTGGCTGAAACCCGGGTTTGTCTTCACGGTCAAAAGATGAGCGGGTGGATGGGGCATTTACCCCGGGGCCGAAGCATTCATGCTAGGATTACGCGCTTCTGGCGGGATGGCTGAGGA
>DTXR01000231.1 GCA_012962365.1 Chromatiaceae bacterium
AACCCGGGTTGAATTTCGGGGGTCTGGGGCGATATCCAGAGCACTTCTGTCCGTTCTTGTTGGCGATCAGCAATAGTATTCCTTTCATAGCGCCTCCAATCTTTGAAGAGTACCCGATCATAAAGTTCAGAAGGATAGCCACTGATAACGACATGTCCCTGAATAGTGTTCAGTAACTCAGCTAATAAACAGTGATCTTCCTCGGTGAATTCATGTCCATAACTGCCGAGTCCATTAGATCGGGTGGTATCGAGGTAGGGAGGGTCAACATAAAACAGTGCTTGTGGGCTGTCCCAGCGCTTGATCACTTTCGTGTAATCGCTGCATTCAATAAAAACACCACGAAGCCGTTCGGCCCACCCAGAAATGTGGTCATAAATCCTACTCCACTCATCCGCAGTATTAGGCCCGTATGGGCGAATACCGCGTCTCCATCCACTCGCCTTTCCACCACAGGCACCGACACTGCCGTGCGCCTGGTGAGCCAGGACAAGCATCCGCCTTGCGTCTTCGACGGGATCTTCTGCAACTTCCCGACAAGCTTTGTATTCTGCTTCGGAGTAGGGAGTGAATCTGAGCAGTTCAACCAGGCGTTGGGCGCTTTCAGGATCGCGTATCACCCGGAATACCGATATCAAGCGTTGGTGTTTGTCATTGAGTACTTCGGTGCCTGTGCACGGCTTTTGCATCAAGACACTGGCGGCACCACTAAAAGGCTCAATGTAAACGTCATGCGCAGGAAAGTGACTGATAATCCACGCAGCCAATCGCCACTTGCCGCCGTGATAACGCATAACAGGTCGTTGTTTAACCAACATTGCAGGACGCCTGGTTATCGCGCGTGACAGGAGACCCGCAGACCTTGCATTTCAGCAGGCCCACAGGTGATGCTGGAATGTTTGAAGGTGCTTTAAATAACGTACAGCTATTTCTACAGCGCCAGAACACTTCCGGATGATGACGATGCAAATGCTTATACCAGTCGATACCCCTGGGTTCATGCTTTGAGATTGTAAAATGAGTAGTGCTCATTTCCAGCTAAAGTGATTACATTTAGGGAAGTTACTGCAGCCCATAAAAGACTTGCCAATGTTCTTGCCTTTCTTTATCTCCCGTTTGATCAATTGGCCACCCTCACAATCGGGGCAGGATCCGCCGGCGTGTTCGGCTTTACTTTTTTGTGCGCTTTTTGCAATACCTGGCTTACCTTTGCTATCAGGCAAGGTTTGTTTGCACACGGGATAGGAAGAACAACCCCAGAAAAAACCTTTGCTGCTTTTGCGTCGAACCATCGGGTTTTTACAGGCAGGGCAGGGGTAGCGATCATCTGCCTGCGGTGCGGGAGTGGATTTTCCTGGTTTACCTTTGTTATCTGGTAGTGTGGTTTTACAGTCAGGGTAGCCACTGCATCCCCAAAAGTAATTTCCTTTGCTTTTATTTTGCAGGCGGCGCATGTCTTTGCCGCAATCCGGACAGGGAAAGTTGGTATTCTGAGCGCCAGCTTGAATCGGTTGCATGGTTGATACTGATTCCAGTAACACTCGCAATTGCTGTTCTATCCCACCAATGAATTCATCGAGACCCTTATCGCCCTGGGCAATGGCCTCCAGCGCGTCTTCCCAGACAGCGGTTTCGCCGATGCTGGAGACAACAGGTGGCAGTGCATCAATCAACTGCTGGCCGGCGCTGGTTGATAAAATTTTCTTTTTGTCAGGCTTCAAAAATTTGCGGGTTTTGAGTGTCTCGATGATGCTGGCGCGGGTGGCTTCGGTACCGATACCCGAGGTCTCTTTCAGGCGCGCCTTGAGTGCCGGATCATCAATATATTTGGCGACCTTGGCCATGTCATCGATCAACGTGCCTTCGGTATAGTGATCGGGTGGGGTGGTGGTTCGCTCGACGACATCAACCTGCTTCATCAAGCCCTCGGTCTGGTCTTTCAGGCCGGCAGGGAGCTGACTGCTGATTTTATGCTGGTTGCGAAACAGACGCTTCCATCCAGGATCCACCGTCACCTTGTCAGTGGCATTGAAAAGGGTATCGTTAATGGTTATGGACACACTGGTCTGATTATAAACGTGGTCTGGAGATAATGCGGCCAGGTAATGCTGGCAGATCAGCAGATACGCTTCGCGTTCATCTTTCGAGATGACGCCGAAATCAGCCGCCTGGGTAGTTGGAATAATCGCATGGTGTGAAGCTTTGGCCACCTTCGCGGTATTAAACACCGATTTGCGGATAACCGGCTCACCCGGCACCAGATTATAAAATTCATCGAGTTCGTTCAGGTGCGCCAGGATGGCGCTGACATCGGATTGTTGTTCTTCAGGTAAATATGGACAATCTGAGCGCGGGTAGGTGGTGACCTTGTGCGTCTCATACAACGCCTGAGCAATTTTCAGGGTTTTGCTCGCTGGCCAGCTGAAAAGCTTGTTGCAGGATTTCTGCAGTCCGGCCAGCGTAAACAGTTTAGGCGGACCCTGCCGCTTTCGCTCTTTTGCAACCTGCAGAATACCCGACTGACCCTGACAGGCATCTGCCAGGGTCTGGGCAGCCTCCTTCCGGTAGATCCGAAAATCTTCCGGTTCCACGGGAGGCGCGTGGCGGAGTAGCAGGGAGCCATCCGTAGTCGTGACCACTGCGTCCAGCTCATAAAACTGGCGTGGTACAAAATTATCAATCAAACGGTCGCGAGTAACAACCAACGCCAGGGTCGGTGTCTGTACCCGGCCTGCCGACAGCACCTGGCGGCTACCGTTACCCAGATAAAGAGTGGCCGCACGGGTCATATTAATACCATGTAACCAGTCAGCCCGGGATCGGGCCAGGGCAGCCTGATACAGAGATTCAGTGGATTCACCTGGCTGGATGTTTGCCATGGCTTTGCGAATAGAGGCAGGATCCAGCGCAGATAGCCAGAGGCGTTTGATATCGCCCTGGTAATCAAAATGGTCCAGCAGTTCCCGGCCGATAGCCTCGCCTTCACGGTCGGCATCCGTGGCGATGA
>DTXR01000232.1 GCA_012962365.1 Chromatiaceae bacterium
GGCTCTGCTGTTGCTGTTGCTGTTGCTGTTGCTGTTGCTCAAGTATTTTTTTCAGCAAATCACGATTGGCTTTGGCGTCTTCCAGTTCCGGGTTCATGGTCAACGCTTCTTCATAAGCGGCTATCGCCTCTTCCAGTTTTCCTTCCCGGGCCAGCGCGTTGCCCAGGTTGTAACGGGAATCGGCATCCTGTTCTTCAGACCAGAGCTTTTCCGCCTGCTCGTACTCACCACTCCGATACAAGGCGCTGGCTTTCCAACCAGGGTTCCGGAAGGCCTGCGCTGCCTGCTGCGGTTTTTTTTGCTGCAGCAATTGTTGGCCCTGCTGATCAGGGCGGTACCAGAGATCAGTCCACCAGCCCGCTTCCGTCTTTCCGGGAAACGGCATGACCATGACGAAAACGAGGATCAGCATACCCTTGCGAAATACGAGCGCCGCCAGAGGTAATAAAGGCAGCAACAACCAAGGGCCAAAATCCCGCCAGCGTACAATTTCCTGATCCGAAGCATTACCCGCACGGGTCAGATCCTGGTTCACGGCCACCAGATCCAGGCTGCGGATATCGGTATCATCCAGACTCATACGAGCAAAACGGCCCTGACCGGCTCTGGCAACTTCTGCCAGTGCTTCCAGGTTCAACCCGGCGACAACGATATTGCCCTGGGCATCCTTGATCACCCCCTGTCTGGAGGGAATGGGCGCGCCTTCTTCTGTGCCGACCGCCAACACGGAAATCCGATAGCCGAGATCCGTCGCCTTCCTAGCCTCATCGACACTGGCCGCGAGATTTACGCCATCGGTTACCAGCAGGATCTGTCCCGCCGGCTGCCGCGCCTGCTGCAACAGTTCCGTGGCAAGGCGAATCGCCCCTGCGGTGTTGCTGCCCTGCACAGGCATGATGTCCGTAGTCAGCGCAGGCAGCTGGGAAATGATCGTCCTGGCATCGTCGGTGAGCGGCGACACGGTGAACGCTGCGCCGGCAAAGGCAATCAGTGCGGTTTGCCCCTCCTTGCGCAAATGCAGGATGTCTTCCACCTTGAAACGCGCCGACTGCAGACGTGATGGCTTGATGTCCCGTGCATCCATCGAACGCGACAGATCCAGGGCAATGACAAGTGAAGACTGATTGCTGAACACCGGCTGGGGCAGACGCTCCCAGGTCGGCCCGGCCACGGCGAGGATGGCCAGCACGAATCCGGCGAATACCAGCATCAATGGCCAGCGCGGGCGCCGCAACGCCTCTTCCAGCAACAAATGTGGCAGCAGCTCGGGTGATACGACGCCACGCCATGCAGAGTCACTGGCCCGGCGCCACCAGAGCCTTGCCAACCCGGCAAGCACCGGCAACAGCATCAGCAGCCACCAGGGACGAATGAAATGAAAATCCTGCCAGTTCATCCCCTTCTCCTGAACAACAATCCCGACGCGAGTAGCATAGATGCAGCTGCGGGCCAGTGGAACAGTTCGTTTACCGGCCGGAAAAACCGCTGCTCATTTTCTACAGGCTCCATGGCATCGATCGCATCGTAGATCGCGACCAACTGGGCCGTGTCTCTGGCGCGAAAATAGCGTCCGCCGGTTCCTTCCGCGATACGAGTCAGGGTTTTCTCATCCAGCACACTGCGGCTTCGCATCCTGCCGAAGAAGCCCGATTCGGGGTCGGCTCCGATCCCGATGGTGTAGATTTTAAGGTCTTCTTCTGCCGCCAGTTCAGCGGCTTTCAGGGGGTTCATGGCACCAGCGGTGTTTTCGCCATCGCTCATGAGAATCAGTACCTTTTCGCCTTTCTTGTCACGCAGACGTTTGATGGCCAGGCCAATGGCATCCCCAATCGCGGTTTTCTGCCCAGCCATGTTGATGAACGCTTCTTCCAGCAAGGTCTTGACGGTTTTCAGATCATAGGTCAGGGGCGTCTGCAGATAGGCCTGCTCGCCAAAAAGGATCAGGCCCACGCGATCACCTTTGCGCTTCTCGATGAAGTTGCCGGCCACAATCTTTGTCGCGGTCAAGCGATCCACACGTTGCCGCCCAATGACGAAGTCCTCTTCCGCCATGCTGCCGGACAGATCTACCGCCAGCATCAGATCGCGCCCCTGCAAGGGCAAGGGCACTGCTTCCCCCTGCCACTGAGGACGTGCCGCAGCACTCACCAGAAGCACCCAGGCAAGTGTGGCCACGAGCAGGCCCGGCGCCGAACTGTCCCTTGCACGCGATTTTCTGCCTTGGAGACTTTCGAAATCCTCTAGAAAGGGCACACGCAATGCCGCCTCCTGCCGCTTTACCGGCGGCAAAAAACGCCAAGCCAGCCAAGGTAGGGGCAACATGGCGAACATCCAGGGCCAGGCGAACTCAAACACGGGTTGCCTCCCGGGTCACCTGCTTCAGCCATTTTTCCACGAGCGTCAATAGTGCTTCCGCATTCTGCAACTCGGCCGCGGGACGGTAGGCGCCATCCTCCAGGAAACGTCCCTCGCCTGTCGTGAAATCATTGCTGTCTATCTGCGCATCCAGCCAGGCAAGCCAGTCCTTCCCGGTCAATCCCGCCACTTCCGGATCAGGGCGTAGGGTTATGGCAACGCGACGCAGCAGCCGCGAAAGGTCAGCCGCGAGGCGCTGGGGATCCTGCTGTTCCAGGAACCCTGCGCGTATCGCATTCAGCTCCCGCAATGATGCCTGATACAGACGCCCGTGCCTTTCGCGACGCAGATAGCGCACCAGCACAATGGCAGTGATCACAACCAGTATCGCCAGTAACCACCAACCGGGAGCGGGAGGCCACCAGCTCACAGGTGGCGGCAGGTGTATGTCTTTCAGTTGAGACAGTGAATCGTTCATCGCACCGTCTCCTTGCCGAAAATGTCATGCAATACGGCAACAGGATCATCATCAGTCGCGCATTGCTGCCAAGTCATGTGCAACCGGCGGCACAGGTTTTTCAGGCGAGCCACCCGATGCTGGTACTGCTGCTGATAACTAGATTGCAGGTTCGCATCCCCGGTATCCAGCTCCAGTGTCCGGATGCCATCACCCAAACGGTAATGACCTTTACGAGGCAGTGAGGCTTCCAGCCAGTCGAACACGTGGAGCAACAGCACGTCATTGTGCCGGGCAATACGCGCCAGCTGACGCTCCGAAGCTTCATCGAAACCGCGAAAATCACTGATGAAGATCACCAGACTTCCCGGATGGGCCGTGCGGTGCAGGCGCCGGAAGATCTTTTCCATGGAAAACCCGGCAGCAAACTCCGCCTGACGCATGGAGGCATCAGCCAGCGTTTTAACGAAACGCAGGACAGATTGTTTTCCCCGTCGCGGACGAAATTCGGCAAAGCCATCATCAGAAAAGATCTCGCCCCCGAGCCGGTCACCCGCCTGATGCGTGGTCCATGCGAGCTGGGCCGCCAGCCGGGCGGCCTGCACCCATTTGAAACGGCCTCTCGTCGCGAAGAACATGGGTTGCCGGGCATCGACGCTGATCAGCACTGGCCGTTCACGCTCTTCACGAAAAACCTTGCTGTGGGTCTTGCCGGTGCGGGCCGTGACGCGCCAATCGATATTGCGCACATCATCACCCGGCTGGTAGAGACGGGATTCATCGAACTCCATCCCCCTGCCGCGCATGCGCGAAATGTACTGACCACCCTGCCGGGCACGCACGACCCGTGGCCGCAAATGCAATTGCCGGGCCTTGTTGCTCAGGGCAACAAGCTCGCCCAGACTGACCGAAATGGCGGAATTGCCGGATTTTGGCACAGTGCTCATCTCAGGGCACGGGCACCAGTGAGACCAGCTCCGATATGAAACGATCCGGCGTCACGCCTTCGGCTTCCGCCTCATAGTTGAGGATCAGCCGATGTCGCATCACATCAAAAGCCATACACTGCACATCGTCCGGCGACACATAATCCCGTCCTGCGAGCCACGCATGGGCACGTGCGCTGCGATCCAGCCCGATGGAGGCCCGGGGACTGGCACCGTACTCGACCCATCCGGCCAGTTGTTCGCTGTAGGAAGCCGGATTTCGTGTCGCCAGCACCAGCTGCAGCAGATATTCCTCTACAGGCTCCGACATGTGAATGTCCAGTACCTGGCGACGGGCCTCGAAAAGGTCTTCCTGAGTCAGAAGCTCCGGTATGGCCTGCTGCCGCCTGTCCAGCTCTCCCCGCGCTTCAGCCCGGGCCAGAGCCAGAATCTGCTGTTCATAGTTGAGCGCAGGATAATCGATGAAAACATGGAGCAGGAAACGATCCAGCTGGGCTTCCGGAAGCGGATAGGTGCCTTCCTGCTCGATGGGATTCTGGGTAGCCATGACCAGAAACAGCGGCGGCAGGGGATAGGAAGCATTACCCACAGTAATCTGCCGTTCCGCCATCGCCTCCAGCAGCGCCGACTGCACCTTGGCAGGCGCGCGGTTTATCTCGTCGGCCAAAACCAGATTGTTGAACAAAGGGCCTTGCTGAAAAACGAAGCTGCCATCCTGGGGGCGATAGATGTCTGTTCCGGTAAGGTCGGCCGGCAGCAGATCAGGCGTGAACTGAATGCGATGAAAACTGCCTTCGATGCCATCACTCAGTATCTTGATGGCCTTGGTTTTGGCCAGTCCGGGGGCACCTTCCACCAGAAGATGGCCATCGGCGAGCAACGCCACCAGCAGCCGGTTCACCAGCTTTTCCTGGCCCAGGATATGCAATTGCATATGTTCCTGCAGGGTCATGAAGGCCTGTTGTTCTTTGCCAAGTGTTACTGCCATGTTTTTCTCCGGACTGTCGGTTTTGGTCAGGTTAGAGAGGAAAAATCCGATTTAGTTCGGCAACATAAGGGCATGTTGCAAGAAAAGCAATCCACACGGAGAAATTGATGTTTCAGTCTCCCGGAGACTCATTGAATTTTCTCTACAACAAGCCTGGATACACAATATAATATTGCTCCCCGTCCAGTGATGGACAGCCCACAGGGTAAGGCACAAGTGATACAGGAAGGTGCTCCTTAAGAGACATCGGATTGAACTGCCATCCCTGCATTGGCCGGGGTTCAGGCTAATGCCGAAAATGGACTTGATCCGGGGTTTTTAACCTGGTGGGATAGCAGCGTATAAATTCCTGTCGTTTTCGGATCCAAGCACATCATGACAACCGATTATCCTGATGACCTGAAATATCATCAGCTGGAAAAACTGAAGATCCAGTCAGACAAGCTTATGTTTGGCATGTACGTGTGCGAATTGGATCGTCCCTGGTCGGAAGCACCCTTCAATTTCCAGGGTTTCATGCTGCAGGATGTCGACGATATTGCTGAGATCAGGAAACACTGTGAATTTGTCTATATCGACGTCAGAAAATCCATCCACGGCAAGGCAGGCGCTTCCTCTGCCCTGACAAATTCCCCAGGCACCCAAGTCCCTATCAATCCTAGCCGCAGCTCCCTCATCGAGGCACCACCAGGCTCTTCATCGAAAACAGGGGTTTACGAAGGACTCAGCGCACACATCAGCGCACACATCCATACCGGCAAAACAGACACGCCCCAGGAAGAAAACACGGATTTTCTCCGGTCGCTGGCTACGTCGCTCAAAAACCGCGAAAAAACCAGTAATCTGGTGAAGTCCATCATGGACGATATTCGCCTGGGCAAGAGCATCGACACGCCTGCCGCCAAGGAAGCGGTAGCCGCATGCGTCGACAACGTCATGATGAACAAGGACGCCAACCTGCTGCTAACGCGATTGCGTAACAAGGATGAATACACCTCTGAACACAGCCTCAATGTCGCTATCATTTCCATTGCCTTTGGTCGTCACATGGGGATGAGCCGCAAGGAGTTGAACGTACTGGGACTGTGCGGGCTGCTGCACGATATGGGCAAGATGCTCACCCCAACGGAAATTCTCAACAAGCCAGGCAAACTGACCGATGAAGAAATGGCGATCATGAAACACCACCCACTGGACGGCAGGGAGATTCTTCTGGGAAGTGACAGTGTCATGGACGTGGTCATCGATACTGCTTACGGGCATCATGAGCGACTCAGGGGGCAGGGATATCCCAGAGGCGTACGGGCAACGGAAATTCCCTTGTATACACGCATGGTCACCATCGCCGATGTGTTTGACGCCATTACCGGCGACAGGGTCTACCGGCAAGGCGAGACGGCAGAAACAGCCCTGAGCTTCCTGCACCAGGGTGCCGGCAGTGCATTTGACGAATCGCTGGTGATGCAATTCATCCAGAATATCGGCACCTATCCGCTCGGCAGCATCGTTGAAATGGACAACGGCGAGGTTGGGATCGTGGTGGACAACAACCCCACCCACCGCCTGCGCCCCAAGATCAAGCTGCTTCTGGATCACAACAAGACTGCGCTGAACCCCCACACCATAGATCTGGCCACCCACCCTAAAGATATTGCGGGCATCCCTTATCGTATCAAGACATCACACAGGTTAGGATCATTCGGCATCAATCTGGCTGAGCACATCGAAAGTTACGTAAAGCGCAAATGATGTCAGGCCATTGCCGGAGCCTGCCTCAAATCGCAAGCAGTTTTCAGCTGCCACCCCCTAACAACTTTACTGTGTACTCCCCGGATTTTCTGGAGCGCCAATGAATATCTCCCACGCGGGGAATGAACACGCCACGCGCCCTGTCCTGGAAATAGTGCTTCAGGGTTTCCCGAATCACCGGGAATGCCAATTCGTCCCAGGGGATCTGATCCTCACGAAACAGGGCCACATCCAGGCTTTCAGAACCCGGAGAGAAATCCAGATTATCCAGGCTGGCCCGGAACAACAGATAGACCTGGCTGATATGGGGCAGATTGAAGGTTGTATAGAGTTGTTCGATGCTGACCGCCGCGTTGGCTTCCTCCATGGTTTCCCTGGCGGCCCCTTGCTGGGCACTCTCCTCATTCTCCATGAAACCCGCTGGCAGGGTCCACAAACCATGGCGTGGCTCGATGGCGCGGCGGCACAGCAGCACCTGATCTTCCCATTCGGGAATGCAGCCGGTTACCAGCTTGGGGTTCTGGTAATGTATTTCACCACAGGACGTACATATAAAACGCTGTCTGTTGTCTCCTGGCGGGATACGCAGTTTTACGCTCGCCCCGCAACTGCTACAGAATTTCACTCCTCTCTCCTCTGCTGTAAACTAACAGGTTCTTATAGCTGTATTCAAACCTGTGCCGATGTCTGATTCAAATAGCACTCCGCCCCACACCATTGCCGCTGTTGATCTGGGTTCCAACAGCTTTCACTTGATCGTCGCCCAGATCGAAAACGGCCAGCTGCAGATCATCGACCGGCTCAAGGAGATGGTACGCCTGGGTGCAGGGCTGGACAACAAAAAACGCCTGACAGATGAAGCTCAGGAGCGCGCCCTTGATTGTCTGTCCCGATTCGGCCAGCGATTGCGTGATCTTCCCCAGCATGCGGTACGCGCCGTGGGCACCAACACGTTGCGGCAGATACGCGACGGCGGGAAGTTTCTCCATAAGGCGGAAGAAGCCCTGAACCACCCCATCGAAATCGTCGCCGGCCATGAAGAAGCCCGGCTGGTCTACCTGGGCGTGGCCCATGGCCTGGCCAGCAGTGAAGGAAAGCGTCTGGTGGTTGATATCGGCGGTGGCAGCACCGAGCTGATCATCGGCGCAGGCGTGGAAACCCTGAACCGGGAAAGCCTGTTCATGGGTTGTGTGAGCTTCAGTCAGCGCTTTTTCCCCGACGGCATGATAACCGAGCAGCTCATGAATGCCGCTGTGATTGCCGGGCGTCTGGAAGTACGCCCATTCCAGACCGTTTATGAAAGCAGCCAATGGGAACTGGCGGTAGGCAGCTCCGGCACCATTCGTTCCATCCGCGATGTCGTACAAGCCCAGGGCTGGTCCGACAAGGGCATCAGTCGCAAATCCCTGAAAAAACTGCGCAAGGCGGTGATCGATGCCGGCAAGGCGGACAACCTCAAGCTGGAAGGACTGAGTGAAAACCGTCGCCCGGTGTTTGCCGGCGGCGTGGCGGTTCTCAGCGCCGTCTTCAAGGCGCTGGATATCGAACAGATGCGTGTCTCCGATCTTGCGCTGCGGGAAGGCCTGCTGTTTGAGCTGTTGGGCAGCATCCAGCACCACGATGTACGAGAGCGCACCATCAATACACTGGTGCAGCGCTACGGTCTGGATCAGGGTCAGGGGCAACGCGTGGCCGATACGGCGCTGATGCTGCTGGAGCAGGTGGCGGACAGCTGGAAGCTGGATGATCCGGAACTGCGCCTGATGCTGCAATGGAGCGCCCTGCTGCATGAAATCGGCGTTGCCATATCTCATGACGGCTACCATAAGCACGGCGCCTATATTCTCGCCAACGCTGACCTGGCAGGCTTTTCCCGTCAATCTCAGGGCGTGCTGGCCATGCTCGTGCGCACACACCGGCGCAAGTTTCGCGGCTCCCTCTTTGGCGACCTGAGCAAGGAAGTACGCGAACCCAGCAGGCGTCTTGCCATCCTGTTGCGCCTGTCCGTACTGCTACACCGTGGTCGCAGCCCCCGGCGCAAGCCCCGACCTGGCATCATGGCGGAAAAGCACAACGTGATCCTGTCTTTCCCCCCGGACTGGCTGGAAGAACACCCGCTGACCACCGCCGAACTGGAGCGTGAAGCAAAGTATCTGGATTCAGCAGGTTATTTCCTCAGTTACTCATGAGATCATCCTCGCTATGAGTCATCCTGAAAGCAATTGCAAAGCCGGCGTCCTGCTGATCAACCTGGGCACACCCGATTCCCCTTCCCGGAGAGATGTAAAGCGCTATCTGAAGGAATTTCTCTGGGATCCCCGAGTGGTCGAAATGCCCCGGGCTCTGTGGTGGCCCATACTTCACGGCGCCATCCTCAATATCCGGCCGGCGCGATCCGCCAGAGCCTACCAGAAGATCTGGACAGACGAAGGCTCACCGCTGCTGTTCCACACGCTTAAACAGGCTGATGCCTTGCAGAAAAAATTGGGCGACAGCATCACCGTGATTCCTGCCATGCGCTATGGCAACCCTTCGATAAAGCACGGTCTGGAACAGTTGCGCGACAAGGGCTGCCAGCGCATCCTGATCTTTCCCCTCTATCCCCAGTATTCCGCAACAACCACTGCTTCCGCGTTCGATGCTGTCGTAGCCGAGCTGAAAAACTGGCGGCTGATCCCCGAGCTGCGCCTGCTCAACCAGTATTTCGATCATCCGGGGTATATCCAGGCACTGGCTGACAGCGTGAAGACTTTTCAGAAGACGCACGGCCAGCCTGAAAAACTGATTCTTTCCTACCACGGACTGCCGCAGCGTTACGCCGATGCGGGCGACCCCTACCCCCATCAGTGTATGGAAACCACACAAGCGCTGGTTGGCAGCCTGGGGCTGGATGAGACGCAGTGGCGCCACTGCTATCAATCACGCATGGGCCGGGAACCCTGGCTGCGGCCGGCTACAATCGACACCCTGAAAGAGCTGGCAGAATCCGGGTGCAGACATGTACAGGTCATTTGCCCCGGCTTTTCTTCCGACTGCCTGGAGACCCTGGAAGAAATCGCCATGGAGAATCAGGAGGCCTTCCTGCAGGCTGGCGGTGCGCGCTACGAATACATTCCCTGCCTGAATGATTCTGATGAACATATAGACATGCTGGCCGGGCTGGCACGGCGTTACCTGGGAGGATGGGTAGATGAGTGATACACCAAAGCCCGTGGATATCACGGTGCATACCCGTGCGCATACGCTGGAGATCAGCTTCGATGATGGCAGTGCGTTTACCCTGCCAGCCGAGCTGTTGCGGGTCTACTCCCCTTCCGCAGAAGTACGTGGACACTGGGGTCAGGGCGCCAAGCTGCAACTGGACAAGCAGGATGTGAACATCACCGACATCAAGCCCGTCGGACAGTATGCCATCAAGATCTTTTTCGATGACGGGCATGATTCCGGGCTGTTCGACTGGGCCTATCTGTACGATCTGGGGCGAAAGCAGGCACTGTACTGGACAGACTATCTGGATAGATTGCAACAGGCGGGACACAAACGCTCCCCGCCCTCCTGGACGGACGCATCGCAGGAACAGCATTAAATCTTCGCTTCAATCAAGAACGGTCGGCATTTCCCGATGATTCTGATAGTGGGGAGACGACAAAAGAGAATTTCGCCTGAAGCAACTCCTCCTTCAGCGCCTGGAACGCCTCTTCCACCCCCTCACTGCCGACGAATCCCAACTCGACAAAAGATGCCTCTCCCATCCTGGGCAGGCTGAACAGCTTCAGTTGCGGCCAGTCCCTGCTCATCTTCTCCAGTATGGGCATCAATTCATTTTCTGATGCGCCGTACACCCGCAAAGAAAGTTCCTGCTCCGGATGAGTGTCCGGTTCATAGTACCGGCGCAGCACCCATTGCCCCATGGGATGAGACATATCGGGAAAACCGGGCATGAAGTAGTGCTGGTTGATCGAGAATCCCGGCACGTTGTTGACCGGGTTGGGAATCAGCCGGCTACCCTCAGGCAGGTCGGCCATGCGGATACGGTGCGGGCGTGCGCTGTGGGGAAACTGCTTTTCAATGAGCGCGGCCGCTTCCGGATGACGTACCAGAGGCACATCCGCAGCCTTTGCCGCGCACTGGCGGGTATGATCGTCGGGGGTAGCACCGATGCCGCCACAGGAAAACACGCGTTCACCCGCCGCCATACTTTGTTTCAGCTGACGAACCAGCAATTCAGGATCATCCGGCAGGATCTGCACCCAGCCCAGGGAAAAACCGTACTCCTGCAGGATCTTGCGGAACCAGTCCACATGGGTGTCCCTGCGCCGCCCGCTGAGAATCTCATCACCAATGACCATCAAGCCAAATTTCATCGGCATCATCCTTTGAACTTGCGAATGGCAGAACCAATGGCTTCAGACAGATAATACCAGTACATTTCCACCGTATTGATACCCACCATCTTCTTTTCCAACTCTTTCCCGTCGGCTGCCAGAAAGAGCAGTGTGGGCGTGACAGATACACCATAGCCATGGGCAAAATCAGCGGCTTCCCGCTCTATCCCCTGAAAATCGACTATGCTTTCACCTTCATCGATAAACAGTTCGCGGATGAGAATATCGTCCTTGAAATCCTCCCCAAGAATCATGGGGCGAATGATGTCTTCCTTGATGAGATGGCAATACGGACAGTCTTCCTGTGAAACCAGGAGAAGGATCACGCGCTTGTGCTCGCTGACCAGCTTGCTCAGTCTGGAAAAATCATGGATACGTTCGATATCGGGTTTGGACAACAGACTGATTCCTCACATATCCCGGGGCAGTCGACCTGAAGCCTGAATCCAGCGGGCTCAGGCTGAAATGCCAGCTGCGCAACTTTTTGTTACTATACCGGTCTTTATACAGGATAATTCCAACAATTTTTAATTCTATCAAATGAAACTCATTACCGACTTTCTCCCTGTCATTATATTCTTTGTGGCATACAAGATGTGGGGCATGTACGCGGCCACCGGCGCCTTTATTGCTGCCACCCTGATCCAGATCGGCTGGAGTTATTACACGCACAAGAAAGTCGAAACCCTGCAATGGGTAACCCTGGGCCTGGTTCTGGTTTTCGGTGGCCTGACCCTTGCCTTGCACGACCCCGTATTCTTCAAATGGAAACCGACCGTAGTGAACTGGCTGTTCGCTATTGCCTTTCTGGGTTCCGGCCTGTTCATGCAGCGCAGTTTACTGCAACGCATGATGGATCATGCCATCAGCCTGCCCCAGCCCGTATGGAACAGACTCAACCTGGCATGGATCGCATTCTTTGTAAGCGCCGGCTTGGCCAACCTGTATGTCGCCTACAATTTTTCAGAAAGCACTTGGGTCGATTTCAAGCTGTTTGGCATGTTGGGACTGACCCTGGTTTTCATGGTATTGCAGGGCTTCTATCTGGCCCGGCACATACTGCCAAAGGAAGAGGAACAAGCCTGAACAAGCACTACACCAAGCCATGAACTTGTTTCGTGCACCTTGCCCGTCGGATAGCTGCGCTGAAGCTCCTGTCAACAGCTTGTTGTTGGGCACAAACTTATCTGTGTTCCCGAACCGGCCAGACACACTTTGCTGCACTCAGATTCAACCAGAGGTTTCTTAAATGTTATATTGCATCATCGGCACTGATCAGGAAGGCAGCCTGGCAGATCGCCTGGCCGCACGTCCTGCGCATGTGGAGCGCCTCCGCCAGCTTCAATCGGAAGGTCGATTGCTGCTGGCAGGTCCCAACCCGGCCATTGACGCCGAAGACCCTGGCGAAGCAGGCTTTACCGGCAGCCTCATCGTTGCAGAATTCCCCAGCCTGAGCGATGCCGAAAGCTGGGCGGCAACTGACCCCTATGTATCCTCTGGCGTGTACAAGCACGTCTCCGTCAAACCTTTCAGGAAAGTATTCCCAGAATGAACAAAATCATCATGAACAATACATTAAAGACACTGGCAACTTCACTGTTTCTAGCCGGCATACTGCAAAACAGCGTTCTGGCTGAGGACAGCAAGGCACCCCCTGCTCCTCAAGCTGCCGGACCACAAACCCTGGTGACCATCAATGGACAGGCAATAACAGACATCGAGGTTCTCGCCTTCAACGCTCTACAGGGCGGTCAAAACAAACTGGACAGCCAACAGGCACAGGTTCAATTACTGAACCAGTTGGTCAATACCACACTGCTGGCTCAAAAGGCCCGGGAAAGTTCAGTGGACCAACTTCCCCAGGTGGCTGCCGCATTGAAAATGGCAAAAATCCAGGTACTGGCCGAAGCGGAGGTCAATTCCTACTCCGAAAAACATCCGATTACCGATGCCGAAATCAAGGACGCCTACGACAAGAAATTCACTCCCCAGAACCTTCAGGAATACAAGGTGCGCCATATTCTGGTGAAGGAAGAAAAAGAGGCAAAGGACATCATCGATGCCTTGGCCAAGGGAGAGGACTTCGTGGAACTTGCCAAGAAGCATTCACTGGACAGCAGCAAGGATGCCGGTGGTGAACTCGGCTGGGTCGGCCGCAACCAGGTCGTCACACCCTTTGGTGATGCAATGAGCGCTTTGAAGAAAGGCGAACACAGTAAAACACCTGTTAAGACCCAGTTTGGCTGGCACGTGGTCGACGTGATTGATATCCGCACGCAAGAGCCTCCTCCCATGGATCAGGTAAAAGAACAGTTCAAACTACAGATCCAGCAGCAAAAGCTGGCAAAGATGGTCAGCGAATTACGCAACGCGGCAAAAGTTGAAGTTGCCGGGGCAGAAAAACCCAAGACAGACACCAAGTAACGTAAAACGGCGCCTGTTCAGGGCGCCGTTTCTTCCGGTTGATTTCAAATACAACCGTTGCTTTGACTGTTAACCTGGGGAAATTCACCAGTATCCGGATCGTCCTGGTGAAATATCCGGCTCAGTCATCCGCATCCTGTTTCTTCCCCAGACCACCGATCTTGCTGATAGGTACCACGTCGGCCTTCACTTTTTCATCCGTGTAATAGGGACGTGAATGCGCACTACCCGCCTCATCTGCCAACTCTCGTTCCCTGGCCGCAATCAGGCTCAGGCACATCTTGATATCTTCGATGGTGCTGCCGGACAAGGGGTGCTTCATGGTCTTGAATTCCGGTGTAGTGTCCTTGATGATGTTCGCAAGCACCCTGCGCATCACCATAAGTATTTCGCCTTCTTTTCGACCGCCATCAGTCATTTCAAACTGCCTCTTCAATTTTTTCTGACGCCAAGAATACACGAAGGCAATCCATGCTATCCACAGGGAAAGAAAGTACCGTTCTCCCGGTTTGTTGCGCCAATGTAAACATGGGCAACAGAATATCCGGCTCAATCAAACAGGTTCTCCATGGAAAACCCCTGTTTCTCCAAGATAACACGCA
>DTXR01000233.1 GCA_012962365.1 Chromatiaceae bacterium
ACCACATGGATTCGGGCCTTCGCCGGAATGACCTATTAATCAGGGTTTCCTGAGTGAGTACGCTACTTTTCTGATCCCTTCTGGGGTTCGTTACTCAGGTGTTTTTCTCTATCAGCTGTAATTGTTCAGCGCTGAATTGTGCTTCCACGAGGGGAAACAGCTCTCGCTCTTCCAGGCGGGTGTGGTCTTTCAGCAGTGCACCAAAATCTGCCAGTTTGCCACAATCGCCCGGGTGCATTTGGGCGGCCATGGCGCGCATTTTGTTGTGCTCATCGACCAGTTGTTTTCCCAGTTCGTGAATCTTTCCGCTCAGTGTGGCGGTGATGTTGAAGATGGATTTTTCCTCGTTGAGGAAATGCCGATCCCATTCCTGGTCGAAAATGCTCGCGATATGCTCGCACAATGCTATGCATTTGGCTTCATCACCGGTTGCGGCAGTATCCAGGCACTGTTTTGCCAGGCGAAGAGACTGGTGATGCTCCCGGGAGAGGGAAATCAATTCCTGCTGTCGTTTCATTGCTAATCCAGTTTTGTGAGTTCCATGCGAACAGGGCCTTTGCTCGTGGTTTTGGTCATCAGCAGAGGTAGGTAGTTGTGCTTTACGGCTAGCCACAAGCTGCGCGGTTCTTTGCCGCTCTTTGTTTCGACGCTGATTTCCAGAGCAAGGAAACGCCCTGCCGGTGTCGAGATGTATTTCTGCAGCTTTTTGGTCAGCGTGATTTCTTGCGTACCTTCGACTGACACATACTTGAAGCGAGCAATGCGCTGTTGGCTGTCTGCCAGCGTCATGGCACGGAGTATGTAGCTGAGACGATCCTGACTGCCTGCCTCCAGGGTAAATTTCTGTTGTTCCTTGTCACCGCGCAGCGTCAGCTGTTTCTTTTTCCAGTCGAAGAAGAATTCCAGCATCTGGGTGCCGGATGCATTGCGCACGGCGTAATAATAAGTGTCGGGCTCCGGTCTGCCTTCGGTGAAATGCCCGTGGCTGGTTTCCAGGATTTCGTGCTTGATATCGATAGCTGCCAGTTTTCCCTGGGGCAGGGTAAAGGCTTCGAAGCTGTAACTTGTTGCCGGCAGCAACAGGCTGAATTGGGTTTCCCCCTTTTTTTCGTCGTTCAGCAAAAGTTGGTAACTGGCGCTGAAGGGCTCCAGGGCAAGTGCTTGCATGGGCAGCAACAGCCACAACCATAACAGATGCTGTAGCTGTCTGGTCATCGATCGGGCGCCTGTTCCAGTTGAATGGGCGCAGTGAGGGCCTTGCCGTCCAGCACGACTTCATCGTTTTCGTTCAGGAACAGGCGGCCTTGGGCGTACCAGCGTACGGCCAGGGGATAAATGATATGTTCCTTTTCCAATACGCGGGCTGCCAGTGTTTTCGCATCGTCTCCGGGCAGCACGGGAACGCTTGCCTGCAGAATGATCGGGCCGCCATCCAGTTCTTCCGTAACGAAGTGGATGCTGGCGCCGTGTTTTTCGACCTCCGCTTCCAACGCCCGGTGATGGGTGTGCAAGCCCTGAAAATCCGGGAGCAGAGAAGGGTGGATGTTGAACATGCGCCCATGATAGTGATGGACGAAATCCGGTGTCAGTATGCGCATGAAGCCGGCCAGCAGAACCAATTTTGGCTGGTAGCTGTCGATGAGCTCCATCAGGGCAGTATCAAAGCTTTCCCTGTCGGGAAACTGCCGGTGTTCCAACACGGCGGTGGGAATGCCAGCCTGTTTTGCCCGCTCCAGGCCATAGGCATCCGCCTTGTTGCTGATAACCGCCTTGATGTCCACTGGCAGATCTTTTTCCGCACGGTCAATGATGGCTTGCAGGTTGGTGCCGCCACCGGATATCAGGATGACGATGGGTAGTTTAGACATAGGTTACACAGGGCGATTCACAGTCACAGTTCTCGATACTGCCGATGACATGCACGGTTTCACCCTGTGCTTCTAGAATGTCTTGCGCCTTTGCGGCATCTTCCGCAGCGAGACAGACCACCATGCCGATACCGCTGTTGAAAGTGCGCAGCATTTCCTCGGCATCGATGTTGCCGTTTTCCTGCAGCCACTGGAACACCGCCGGGCGGGGCCAGCTGTTGGCATCGATATGCGCTGCAGTGTTTGCCGGCATAACCCGGGGTATGTTTTCCGTAAGCCCGCCCCCGGTAATGTGAGCAAGGGCATGGACATCGATTTCCTTCAGCAGGCTGAGTAAGGACTTTACATAGATGCGCGTTGGCAGCAGCAGGGCTTCTCCGAGTGGTTGGCCGTCCAAGTCTGATTCGAGGTCGGCATTGCTGACTTCGATAACCTTGCGGATCAGGGAATAGCCATTGGAATGCGGGCCGGAGGAGGCCAGTCCCAGCAGCGTATCGCCTGCCTTTACCTTGTCACCCTGTAATATTCTGCTTTTCTCGACGATGCCCACGCTGAAGCCGGCGAGGTCGTAATCGTCTCCCTGATACATGCCGGGCATTTCTGCGGTCTCGCCGCCGGTAAGGGCGCAGCCCGCCAGTTCGCAGCCTTTGGCAATGCCGGAAACGATGTCCGTAGCTCGGTCGACCAGCAACTTGCCGGTAGCGAAATAGTCGAGAAAGAACAGGGGCTCGGCGCCGGCGACGATGATGTCGTTGACGCACATGGCAACCAGATCGATGCCGATTGTGTCGTGTTTGTCCAGCATCATGGCCAGCTTGAGTTTGGTACCCACCCCATCGGTGCCAGATACCAGTACCGGGTTCTCGTATTCGTTTACCGGCAATTCGAACAGCGCGCCAAAACCGCCCAGTCCTGCAAGTACGCCGGGGCGGAAGGTATTCCTGACCAGCGGTTTGATGTTCTCCACCAGTGCGTTGCCGGCGTCGATGTCTACGCCGGCCTGGCGGTAACTCAGTCCTTCGGGTGGCAGTTCTTGGGAGGACACGGAGAGCTCCTGAAATATGCGAATAACGAGGTGGCCATTGTACCAAGATTTGCGTGAGAGAAATGTTTCCGATCAGGTGACGGCGGATTGTTGGCTAGCATAGGGAATTGCCAGTAGAATGGCGGCATGAAGTTACTCAGTCTGTTTTTCCTGTTATTGCCGATTTTCCTGTTGCCTGCGCCCGGTTTGACATCACAGGGGCTGTATTCCGCAGAGGTTCCTGTTGCCGACCCCGGGCCCGAAGCCCGCAAGGACAGTATTCGTCAGGCATTTGAAAAAGTGCTGATCAAGGCTTCCGGCTATCGCAATCTCAAGGGCCGCAAGGGGATGAAGGCTGTACTGAAGCATGCCGAAGATTATGTGCAACAGTTCCGGTATCGAACTGAAGCCGCCAAAACCGAGGGCGAACCGGAGCAGCGCCTGATGTGGGTGGCGTTTGAGAAGAGTGCCATCAAGAGGGCGCTGAATCAGCTGGGGCTGTCCGTGTGGGACAAGGGAAGACCGGAAGTGTTGCTGTGGTTGGCTCGGGAAAGAGGGGGAAAACGCACCTTGCTGAATCCAGAAAAAGATGCTGATCTGGTACAGGCGCTGAAGGTCGCCGCGGGACAGCGCGGGCTGCCCCTGTTACTGCCCATCATGGATCTTGAAGATCAGACGGCCTTGCGCGTGAGTGATGTTTGGACGGTGAACCGGGATGGCGTGGAAGCCGCATCGGTCCGCTACGGTGACCAGCTCGTTCTGCTCGGGCGCCTGCGCAAGGCAGGCAAACAATGGCAAGCGAAATGGACACTGTTGCTGCCTGACAGGCAACAGGATTTTGCCAGCGCAGCCGGCGACCCCAAAGCCGCCCTGGGTGATGGTATGGACAAGGTCATGGACTGGTTGACCGATCAGTTCGTTCCCCGCAGTGATGCGGGTGAAGCCGACGTGGTGATGTTGCGGTTTCGTGGCATCAGAGGTTTGCCGGAATATTCGCGGCTGATGCAGTTGCTGGAATCTCTGGACGTCATATCAGAATATGTCATCCAGGAATCTTCCAGCGATCAGTTGCTGATACGAGCAAGGGTGCGGGGAGGTCGCGACATCCTAGTGCAAAGGTTGTCCCTTGAGGCGGCCCTGGCGCCGGCAGCCAGTGTGCCCGATGATGAATCCCTTGCGCCGGACAGCCTGGAACTGACCTACCAGTTTAGGTAACCCATGCTTCAGCCAAAGGACATTCCGAATGTCATCAGCGTCGCCAGGGTGGTGCTGGTGTTCCCGGTGATCTGGCTGCTCCTCAATCAGCATTATCAAAGCGCCATGCTGCTGTTCTTCGTGGCAGGCATATCCGACGCCCTGGACGGCTTCCTCGCGCGACAGTATCGGTGGCAAAGTCGTCTGGGCGGTATTCTCGACCCCCTGGCGGACAAGTTCCTGCTGGTGTCGGTCTATCTTTGCCTGGGGTGGCTGCACGCCCTGTCCTGGTGGCTGGTGGGGTTGGTGGTATTGCGTGATGTGATCATCGTCATGGGCGCCGTGGCCTACAACTTCCGGGTGGAAAAGCTGGATGCGCAGCCCAGCCTGGTGAGCAAGCTGAATACCACCTTGCAGATCCTGCTGGTCCTGATGGTCGTCTATGATCTTGGTTTCGCTTCCCTGCCCGACAAACTGCTGCAGGGCACAGCATGGGCGGTGGCGCTTACGACGCTGTGGAGCGGTATCGATTACGTCGTCAGCTGGAGCCGCAAGGCAGGCAGACAGAGAAAGCGTTGACCATCTCTGCTTGTTGCCTATTCGGGTTTGCGTACTGTCAGCGCGATTATTGGTCACCCAAATTCCGGCAACTACATACAGAATGACCAAGAGGATATCCAGCGTTAGTTCCTTTCCAGTTTTTCCGGCTCTTCAGGGAAATTTGTGGGTAAAAACATAGCGGATTCGTAACAAGAGAGATAGATTTTTGGTGATTTGAGGGTAGAACATCCTGCCCCCAAATCTGAGAGGATGGAAATGCAAACTCACCATCAATCAGAGAAAAGAACAGGATGCAGATCAAGACTATCCTCAATCGAGTACAGAAATTCAAAGCTTTTGTTTACGGAGCTGTTCACTGGGATGAAAAAGCCGAGGTTCCGATCCTTTTAGTTGAGATAGATCCCCGCCTGAACAGTAGAGCAGAATGCCCTGATTGTGGGCAAAAATGGCCGGAGTATGACAGGCTGCCGGAACGGCGTTTTAAGTGTATTCCGATCTGGGGCAACAAGGTGTTTTTTTGTTATGCGCCTCGCCGTGTTGAGTGTCCGACCTGCGGGATCCGGGTCGAGCGAATACCCTGGGT
>DTXR01000234.1 GCA_012962365.1 Chromatiaceae bacterium
GATGAGCATGGCGGGGCCGCCCAGTACGATCAATGGCGAGCCTGCGGGAAAGGTGTCCTTGGTCACATGTTCATCACGGATGTTTCCCAGACCACCGGCAAGCATGATGGGCTTGTGGTAGCCGCGCAGCTCGTCACCGCGAGGACCCGGCACGCGGGCCTCGTACGTGCGGAAATAGCCACAAAGATTGGGGCGGCCAAATTCATTGTTGAAGGCGGCCGCACCGATAGGGCCTTCCAGCATGATATCCAGGGCGGAAACGATACGTTCCGGCTTGCCGAAATCCTTTTCCCAGGGCTGTTCCCTGCCTGGAATACGCAGATTGGAAACAGAGAAACCACACAGGCCAGCCTTGGGTTTGGAGCCCTTGCCCGTGGCGCCCTCATCACGGATCTCGCCTCCCGAACCGGTGGCTGCACCGGGGTCGGGGGAAATAGCCGTAGGATGATTGTGGGTCTCTACCTTCATCAGAATATGGATATCCTCGCAATGTTCCTCGTAGACACCTGAATTCGCCGACGGGAAAAAACGATAGCCTTCTGTACCACGCATTACCGCCGCATTGTCCTTGTAGGCTGAAAGCACATCCTCGGGGGATTTTTCCGTCGTGTTACGGATCATCTGGAACAGACTCCTGTCCTGCCGCTTCCCGTCGATGATCCAGCCGGCGTTGAAGATCTTGTGGCGGCAATGCTCGGAGTTTGCCTGGGCAAACATCATCAACTCCACATCGGTGGGATTACGCCCCAGAGACTGGAAGCTTTCCACCAGATAATCGATTTCGTCATCCGAAAGCGCCAGCCCGAGATCAGCATTGGCATTCGCCAGAGCGGCGCGCCCGCCATTTAGAACATCCACGGAGATGAAAGGGCGCGGTTCGGCATGCATGAACAGCGCTTCTGCATCATCCAGGTCGGTGAACACCGATTCGGTCATACGGTCATGGAGCAATTCACCGGCTTTCGCCAGGTCGGGCCCGTCAAGATCGCCCTCCAGATAATACACGATGCCGCGTTCGATCCGCTCGATGTTCTGCAACCCACAGACATGCGCGATGTCCGTGGCCTTGGAGGACCAGGGGGAAATCGTACCCGGCCTGGGTACCGCCAATATCATGGCACCATGGGGTTCATGGCTCGCCCGTGCCGGGCCGTAGCGCAGCAACTTCGCCAGCACCTCCTGCTCGGCATCTGAAAGCTCTTCAAACAATTCAACAAGGTGGATGAATTCCGCATACACGGAAACAGGCTTTCTCAGGCTTTCGGTCAATCGGGTATTGAGCTTTTCCAGACGAAAATCGGAAAGCGCCGGCGCGCCGCGCAACTTGAGCATTTCAGGCCCTCGGTAGAATGATATTCAGCAGGGCTAATGATACCCCGATCTGGGATACAGACCTAACTGTTAGCGAGTCTTTCCAGCACATGGGCAGCGGCCGTCATACCGAATCCCGCAGTGACCGGGGTACAGGATCCCAGACCGCCGCAGTTCAGTGCGCTGCCGGGTGATCCTTCACACACATCCGGTGCATCTACAATCTGCCGAAGCGGCTCATCCGACCAGACAGCGGGCACACCGAAACGACGCCTGGGATTTCGCGCAAAGCCGTATTTCTGCCGCAACTGACGCCGGGTTTTCGCCAGCAGGGGATCCTGCTCGGTACGGGAAAGATCCGACACGCGAATGCGGGTGGGATCGATCTGCCCCCCTGCGCCTCCTGTGGTAATCAGGTTTATGCTGTTTCGCCGACAGTGGGCGATCAACTCCGCCTTGATGCGAAAACTGTCGATACAATCGATGACATAGTCGAAATCATCCGTAATGACTTCCGGGATATTTTCCAGCGAAATAAAATCATCCAGCAGATGAACAGTCGCTGACGGATTGATGGAATGGACACGCTTTTCCATGACCCGGATCTTGGCTTTCCCCAGGGTTTCACTCATAGCCGGCAGCTGGCGGTTAACATTGGATTCAGCCACATGATCCATGTCGACGAGGGTCAGATTGCCTATGGCGCTGCGAGCCAGGGACTCTACTGTCCACGAGCCCACACCTCCGATCCCAATGATACAGACATGGGCGCTGCTGAAAACACCCAGCGCCCTGCCACCATATAGGCGTGCGATACCACCAAATCTCCTGTTGAAATCCACGGTCTGTTTTCTGTTCAATGTGGTTCGTAATGATGCTCAGTATACTGAAACATCCCTCGATTCCGGTTATTCGAGCGCACAATTTGGCGGATGGAGGAGCAGAAAAGAAGTGGGCTGCGAGCGCAGGGCCTTGCGACTGAACAACCTATTTAATGGTATATTACGCGGTTTGCACGATTCGCGAATGATCTGATGAATTCAATGTCGGCTATCAAA
>DTXR01000235.1 GCA_012962365.1 Chromatiaceae bacterium
GCGGGATGATTCGGGTGCGCTGGAAGATCATGCTGTGTTATCTGTTGGTTTCGGCACTGTTGCTTGCGATAAGCATACCGGGGTTGCGTGTGGTCATGGAAACTTTTATGGAGAACAGCTACCAGGAAGATCAGGTCGTAGCGGGGAGGGGGTTTTACGATACAAGGTTGACGGGGCAGGTTTACCGCGAAGTGTATCGAAAATCACCGCCGCCGCTAACTGTTACGAAACAGGGAAATCGTCTGCGGGATATTGTAGAGCGTGGTGTGCTGCGGATTTGTTATGCGGCCGATGATATTCCCTTTTCCTATTTCAACAGCTCAGGCCGGCTGGTAGGGCTGGATGTCGAGCTGTTTCATTATCTTGCCGACGACCTGAAAGTGCGTGTTGAATTCGTTCCTTCAACCTGGACCACTATTGCCGGTCTGCTGAATTCCGGGTATTGCGACATGGGAACGGGGCGTACTATGACGCCCCAATTGGCTTATCAGGGCGCATTTACCATTCCTGTCATGGATCGTTCTTTTGCCTTGCTGGTTGAGGACTATCGTCGCGGCAAATTTGTGAGTTTTTCCAGGATAAGGTCACAAGGTGAGATGCGGCTGGCCATTATCGCCAATCCCTATGTGGAAAAAATGGTGAAGAAACTGTTGCCGAATGCCAGGTTAGTGGAGGTGGATTCTCTGGAGGATGTGATTGCGGAGCAGATCGAGCAATCCTCGTCGGGGGAACAGGCAGGCTCCAATATGAATTCGACAGCGGATGAGAGCGCTATAGAAAACGGCATTGATGCAATGGCAACCACGGCCGAAAAAGCGGCGGCATGGAGTCTTCTGTATCCGCATTATTCGCCGGTGATTCCAACGCCTGCAATACATCTACCTGCTGCTTTTCCCATTCCTCATGGTGAAGAAGACCTGGCGGACTATATGAAAATATGGCTGGCCATACGCAAGAAAGATGGCAGTATCCAGAACCTGTACAACTATTGGGTATTGGGGAAGAAAGAACATGCCAACCGCCACCGCCGGTCCGTTATTCGTGATGTTCTGCGCTGGATCGAATAGCGTCGAACTGTAGGCGGATGATCGGAGCCGGTTTTATGTTCAGTCGTAAGAAACGCCTTTGTTCCTTCAATAGTCAGCTGGCTTCTCCTGATACGAAACGTTTTTTGTGCAGACCTCATGAAAGGGGCGCCATCAAAAGGCAGCAACTTGTCGAAGTTGTCGTGGCATTTTGTGAATCACGTCACATGGAGGCAGGGTGCCCAATGAGTATTTTTTGGGGTTTTTGTCTGATAAAGTACGGAATTTGTATGCTTTTCGATCAAAAAAGGTTATTTTTTTATTTTATTGTAAAGGCTGATAGCTATCTTGAAGGTAGGAAACTTATGAAGGGCTCATGTGAAGATCGCTGTGTTTTGGAGAAAAATTTGCCGATACAGGCCAGGTTGTTCAAACGGCTATTGCCGTTGCTGCTCTTGATTCCGGGACTCGCCGCAGCCGCAGTGCCTGTTACCGATCTAAACAACCTGCCCGCAGAGCATTTTTCCGGTGAGCAGTTTTGCTTCGACGTCCCCCTGAGCAATACCGGTACGCCGGGCTACGGGCCGTATTTGCGCCTCAAGTTGCCGCCTGAGATTTCCTTTGATTCCGCAAGCTTTCTGGGCGCCGGAGTTGCTACCCAGGTGGTGGGGATCTTTCCGCCGGATTTGGTGGACCCCATCAGTGGTGAAAC
>DTXR01000236.1 GCA_012962365.1 Chromatiaceae bacterium
CCTCATCATTGGCGCTGGCCCCATCGTCATCGGCTAGGCGTGCGAGTTCGACTATTCAGGCGCCCAAGCCTGCAAGGCGCTGCGCGAGGAAGGCTACAAGGTCATCCTGGTGAACTCCAATCCGGCCACCATAATGACTGACCCGGATACCGCCGAGGTGGTCTACATCGAGCCCATCACCTGGCCCACGGTAGCACGCATCATCGAGAAGGAACGTCCCGATGCCCTGCTGCCCACCATGGGCGGCCAGACGGCCCTGAATTGCGCCCTGGATCTGGTGCGCGAAGGTGTGCTGGAGAAGTACGGCGTAGAGATGATCGGCGCCTCCCGCGAGGCCATCGACAAGGCCGAGGACAGAGACCTGTTCCGCAAGGCCATGCGCAAAATCGGCCTGGACATGCCCAAATCCGCCGTGGCGCATTCCATGGAAGAGGCGTTGCAGGTGCAGGTGCAGGTAGGCTTTCCCACCATCATCCGGCCGTCCTTCACCATGGGTGGTTCCGGTGGCGGTATCGCTTACAACAAGGAAGAGTTCGTCGAGATCTGTGAGCGCGGGTTGGATCTGTCGCCCACCAACGAACTGCTCATCGAAGAATCCATCCTCGGCTGGAAAGAATACGAGATGGAAGTGGTGCGCGACCATAAAGACAACTGCATCATCATTTGCTCCATTGAGAACTTGGACCCCATGGGCGTACATACAGGTGACTCCATCACCGTGGCGCCCGCCCAGACCTTGACGGACAAGGAATACCAGATCATGCGCGATGCGTCGCTGGCGGTGCTGCGCGAGATTGGCGTGGACACAGGCGGCTCCAACGTGCAGTTCGCCATCAATCCCGAGAACGGGCGCATGATCATCATCGAGATGAACCCCCGCGTGTCCCGTTCCTCGGCACTGGCCTCCAAGGCCACGGGTTTTCCCATCGCCAAGGTGGCGGCCAAGCTGGCCGTGGGTTATACCCTGGATGAGCTGCGCAACGAGATCACCGGCGGCGTGACGCCGGCATCTTTTGAACCCAGTATCGACTATGTGGTCACCAAGATTCCCCGTTTCGCCTTCGAGAAATTCCCGCTGGCGGATGATCGCCTGACCACCCAGATGAAATCTGTGGGCGAAGTCATGGCTATCGGTCGCACCTTGCAGGAGTCCCTGCAGAAAGCCCTGCGCGGCCTGGAAACCGGCATGTCCGGGCTGGATTCGATATCGGATCTGCAGGCAGAGGATGTGCGCTCCGCCATTCTTGCGGAGATCCGTCAGCCCCGTGCCGAGCGCCTCTGGTATGTGGCCGATGCGTTTCGCATCGGCATGAGCATGGAGGAGGTGTTCGAGGCCACGAAGATCGACCCCTGGTTCCTGGTGCAAATTGAGGATCTGGTCAAAGAAGAGGCGCTGATTGCCGAAGAAGGGATCGACGCCCTGGGTAGGCGGCGCATGCTTGCGCTCAAGCGCAAGGGTTTCTCCGACAAGCGCATCGCTGGCCTGCTGGGGGTCAAGGAGAAAAAAATCCGCAAGCTGCGTTACCACCTGGATATTCGACCGGTGTACAAGCGGGTGGATACCTGCGCCGCAGAGTTTGCTTCCAGCACTGCCTACATGTATTCCACCTATGAAGAGGAATGTGAAGCGCGGCCCACCGACAAGCAGAAGATCATGGTGCTGGGCGGCGGCCCCAACCGTATCGGTCAGGGCATCGAGTTCGATTATTGCTGTGTACACGCGGCCTTCGCCATGCGTGAGGATGGCTATGAAACCATCATGGTCAACTGCAACCCGGAGACCGTCTCCACGGATTACG
>DTXR01000237.1 GCA_012962365.1 Chromatiaceae bacterium
CTCCATTTTCGTCATCCCGGCGAATGCCGGGATGACAGCTCAATCAGAGATTCCCTGAGGTCTGGCAAAATTTTTCACCTAGCAGGACGGGTCAGGCGCTTGTGCTATGCGCCCCGATGGACTCACGGATTTAGAACCTGTTTTAACCCTGGGAGGAAAGGCAGCACCGTCCAGCTTCATTGTTCGCGCAACACGGCGACCACACGATCGAATGCCTGCTCGAGTTCAGACACAAGCTCAGCCAACCGCTGCGCATTGGCATCCTCCAGCTCCGTTTCAATCTGCTCGCACAGAGCAACGACCTTTTCTGCGCCAAGGGCATCACTGGAAGTTTTCAGTTTCTGAAGCGCAGTTTTCGCTTTCCCCCAAACTCCCCTGTCGATAGCTGTGGAAAGCGACTTCATCTGCTCGGGAGCATTCCACAGATACAGGGTTATAGTATTTCGCAATCTTCTCCTCCCGTTTCTGCCCAGTTGCTCGAGGACCAGCGGGTTCAATACCGCGTCCTGCTCCAGTTTCTGACATCGACGGGGATCGGCCCACTGCTGCAATTTTCTCATCAGCATTTCTGTATCGAACGGCCTGGAAAGATAGGCATCCATACCAGCGGAGCGCAAATGGCTTCCTTTTCGCCGGCCCGCATCAGGCGTAATCGCCACGATGGGGATACGGGGCAGCTGCTCTGACAATTCGTGCCGCCTAACCATCTCCGCCACATCCATGCCGTTTTTCTTCGACACCTGACAATCAATCAGCAGCAAGTGATGACAATCACTCGCAATGGCCTGCAGTACATCAGCCTCACTGTCCAAAGGATCAACATCGACATGCAAGTTGGCAAGCATTGCCAGGATCGCTTCCCGGTTTGCCTGATTCTCAGCCAGCAACAGTACCTTCAATCCAGCGGTCAATCCGGTATCGGCAGATACTTCTCCATACAATGTCTCCGGCATCAACTGTTCTGAGCGTTGCTGCGGGCGCAGATGCAATATAAAGCTGAAGCGTGACCCTTCATCAACCTGACTATCAAGCGTGATCTCGCTATTCATCAGCTGTAACAGCTCACGTACAATACTGAGCCCAAGACCGGCGCCCCGGGATAGGCCTTCGGCATTTGCCTTTATCTGCTCGAAAGGAAGGAAAATCGATTGTTGCCTGTCAGCCGGAATGCCAGGACCGGTGTCGGATACCGAAATCTGTACTGCCACTTCCTGGTCACTTGCCCACAATACCTGGGCATCCAGACTGACCTCGCCGTGGCCTGTATATCGGATCGCATTCCCCAGCAGGTTTACCAACACCTGTCGCAAACGTATGGGATCACCCCATACCTGCAGCGGTAAGGAAGCGGACAGATTGGCATTAAAACGCAATCGTTTTTCTCGTGCCTGGTCACTCATCATATCCCCGACATCATCAAGCAGCTGTCGCAGGTTGAAAAGCTCCTCACGTAACGCCAACCGTCCGGATTCAATGTTCGAATAAGCAAGCACATGATCAATTACACCGAGTAGCGATTCACTCGAACAGCGAATCGCTTTAACAAGGGTTTTCTGCCGGGTATCCAGCGTCGAATCCAAAAGCAGATCTGTCATTCCCAACACACCATTGATTGGCATATTGATCTCATGACCCAGAGTTGCCAGTATCTCACCTTTGATACGACTGGCCGCCACGGCCTCATCTCTGGCTCGCTGCAATTCCCGCTGACTGTGTTCAGCATCAAGGTGCAGCTGTATACCCCGACTGACGATCTGACAGATGCTGTACCCACCTCTCAACAAGAAGCCATAAAACAAAACGAGCAAAACAACCAGCTGCAGGGAAAAGGCATCGCCTTGCCACAATAACCTTGAAACCAGCCCTACAGACAACAGCAGTTCGAATACAAGAAAAACACTGAAATGATACGAGAGCACGGGAAGCGCTCCCCCGGATATGCTGATAATCGCCAACAGCGCCATGTAAGTGTATTCAGAATTCTCGGGAACAGGGAATACCCAGAAGGACGCGACCCAGACCACGGCCATCAGCCAGGCGCCCAGAGAGAACAGTCTCAACCACAGCGCATTCTGTTGGCTTTCTGGCGGAACTTTCGTGTACCCCATATAGACAGCCATTCGGAACAGGCTGACACCGATGATAACTACCCACCATATCCACAGGCCCGCCGCGTTAACAACATATTCCCCGACAAGTAGCGTCAATAGACTCGCAATGACCAGATTACCGACAATCGAATACTTCAGCCCGCTGAAAAGCAGACGGGTTTTCTCCGCCAGAAGCATATTCTTTTTATAACAATGTTCTTTGGCAGTACCGAGGAAATTGTCACGGTTCATATTTTCCACCATTGGCATGCTGTAACCGGCGAGGTTCCAGAGCGCTATCCCTGACACGATTGAATCAGGCTGCAGTCTAAACGCAGAGGGGAAAATGATTTTGTCATTCAGCGACAATTTATTGACACTTGCTTATGAGCGATCAACACCATAGGCAGACGGTTCCTGGCCCGGCAAAAAACGCATACAGGCTGAACGTGGTGCTCGGATTACACTCTGGATACCAGATGCGAGTCAGGCCGCATTCACAATGCGTGTCTTCGACCTCGTGATAGATTTTGAGACATCCCAGCCCCCAAAATCGACTCGGCCTTCGACACCCTATTCTTAACCCGGCAAACGAATAGTTGATACATAATGGATGCATAGAAACAGAAGATGCAC
>DTXR01000238.1 GCA_012962365.1 Chromatiaceae bacterium
CATTTCCACACTTCCGGTGAAAACAGCCAAAACCCCCTGATATCAAGCAAACAATCAATCTCAGGATAAATGTAACAATTCTCGGCTAACTATAGCGTACGCCATAATTTTTACCAACCAAAACGGTCTTCATCTGCCAATGGATACCGCACAATTTGCGGCAAATCACGCTTCACCGCTCCAGAAGGATCATCAGCATACGCCGCAACGGCTCTGCAGCACCCCACAACAACTGGTCACCGACAGTAAAGGCAGACAGATATTCACCACCCATGTTCATTTTACGCAGGCGGCCCACAGGCACTTCCAGGGTGCCAGTGACCTTGGCCGGCGTAAGCTCAGCGGCCGTGACATCGCGCTCATTGGGAATCACCCGGGACCAGGGATTAGCTGCATCCAGCATGGATTCGATCTCGTCCAGGGGAATATCCTTTTTCAGTTTGATGGTAAGCGCCTGGGAATGGCTGCGCATGGCACCGATGCGCACGCACAAGCCGTCGATGGGTACGGGGTTGTCAGAGCGACCCAGAATCTTGTTGGTCTCCACCTGCCCTTTCCACTCCTCCTTGCTCTGGCCATTATCCAGCTTGACGTCGATCCAGGGAATCAGGCTGCCTGCCAGAGGCACGCCGAACTGATCCGTGGGGAAGGCAGCGCTGCGCATGGTCTCGGTTACTTTGCGGTCAATATCAAGAATCGCAGACGCCGGATCAGCCAGCAGGTCGCTGACGGCGGTTTCCAGAGCACCCATCTGGGACAGCAGTTCACGCATGTTGCGCGCGCCGGCGCCGGAAGCGGCCTGGTAGGTCATGGCGCTCATCCATTCCACCAGGTCGTTCTGGAACAGGCCGCCCAGCCCCATGAGCATCAGGCTCACGGTGCAGTTGCCGCCAATAAAATCCCGGCTGCCACTGGCAATGGCATCCTGTATGACGTTCATGTTGACCGGGTCGAGCACGATCACCGAGTGATCGGACATACGCAATGTGGATGCGGCGTCGATCCAGTAGCCGTCCCAACCGCTGACGCGCAGATCGGCAAAGACCTGTTTGGTGTAATCACCACCCTGGCAGGTAACGATTGCCTCCATCTTCTTCAGCTCGTTGATATCCGTGGCATCCTTGAGCAGAGGGATGTCCTTGCCGATATCCGGCCCCTGCTGCCCTGCCTGGGAAGTGGTGAAGAACACCGGTTCCTCGATGGCGTCAAAATCGTTTTCTTCACGCATGCGCTGCATGAGTACGGACCCCACCATGCCGCGCCAGCCTACGAAACCTACTCTTTTCATCGTCTTTTCTCTATGTCTTCGGGTCGGGATATTCCCGACGGAAATCTGCCTTGTGTGTCAGTCCAGTGCCGCAACCACGGCATTGCCCATTTCCTCGGTGCTCACTTCCTGCATGCCGTCGGCCATGATATCCGGGGTGCGCAGGCCATCGTCCAGAACCTGGTTCACCGCCTTTTCAATGCGTTCCGCCATGGCAGCTTCATCCAGGCTGTAGCGCAGCATCATGGCCACGGACAATATGGTGGCCAGGGGATTGGCCTTGTTCTGTCCCGCAATATCAGGCGCGGAACCGTGGATAGGCTCATACATGCCCTTGCCATTCTCGTCCAGGGAGGCCGACGGCAACATGCCGATGGAGCCGGTGAGCATGGCGGCACAGTCGGAGAGAATATCGCCGAACATATTGGTGGTCACCATGAC
>DTXR01000239.1 GCA_012962365.1 Chromatiaceae bacterium
AGGTGACCGAATCCTGCCACCGCGCCAGCCAGAATCAGCAGCAACTGGAGGCTGTCGAAAAAAAGCTGGCGGGCATCGCCGCTCAACAGGAAAATCTACACAAGGACTATGCGCTGATCGGCCGTCTGGCGGAAGTGGCCAACGGCAAAAATACCAGCAAGCTCAGTCTGCACCGTTTCGTGCTTGGCGTATTGCTGGACGATGTGCTGATCAGCGCCCGCCAGCGTTTGTTGCACATGAGCAAAGGGCGTTACCAGCTATTGCGCCGGGAAGATGTTGGCGACAGGCGCAGCAGCTCAGGGCTGGATCTGGTGGTAGAGGACGCCTTCTCCGGCAAGACCCGGCCGGTCGCGACCCTTTCCGGTGGTGAGAGCTTCATGGCTGCCTTGGCATTGGCGCTGGGGTTGTCCGAGGTGGTGCAGGCCTACGCCGGAGGAATTCGCCTGGATGCGCTCTTTGTTGATGAAGGCTTTGGCAGCCTCGACCCGGAATCCCTGGATCTGGCGATCAACACGCTGCTGGATCTTCAGTCGGGCGGCAGGATGGTGGGCATCATTTCCCATGTGCCGGAGCTGAAGGAACGCATCGACATTCGGCTCGATATCGAAACAGACCGATCCGGCAGCCGGGTGCTGCCGGTGTTATCCTGATCGTGTAACGGAGAAATAGGGAATCCCTGTGTGCAAGCAAGCTGAATCTGTCTGTTTTTCGCTGCCGGCGTGGGTGAATGCGTTCATCGTGGGTGTTGACACCCTGGTTTCGCTGGAAGAACGCATGGCGATGGTAATCGAGGCTTCCCGGCAGAACATACGCAGGAAAACCGGCGGTCCCTTTGCCGCAGCGGTGTTTGAATCGGACAGCGGCAGACTGATTGCGCTGGGTGTCAACCTTGTGACAACGGAAGCGTTATCTATGTTGCACGGTGAAATGATCGCCCTGAGTCTGGCGCAACGAAAGCTGCAAACCTGGGATCTGGGTGGGCAGGAGTTGCCCGCTCTCGAACTGGTGACCAGTACCGAACCTTGCGCCATGTGTTTGGGCGCTGTCTGCTGGTCCGGGGTGGATCGGGTAGTCAGTGGCGCAACCGAAATAGATGCACGCAGGCTGGGGTTTGATGAAGGCCCCAAACCTGTAGACTGGGAAAAAGAACTGCGACAGCGCGGTATCAAAGTGATTCCAGGCCTGTTGCGCAGCCAGGCTGTCAGGGTACTGGATGAGTATCGGCAGCAAGGCGGTGTGGTGTACAACCCCGGTCAGGGTTGAAGAGCTCGCCCTGGAGCGGGCTCAGGCAGCGTACTTGTCGTCTTCGCGAACCTCGCGCAGCAGCGGGTATAGGTGTTCAACCTCGTCCTGGATACGGTCCAGTACCATGTCGAACATGTCTTCGGTGATGCTGGCGAACTCGTCGTAGTCCGTAACCAGGAGTTGCTGCTTGTTCATGTTGCACCACTTTTTGACGAAATTGGCGAATATGCGCTTGATCTCCTTTGAGCCGCCCATAAAGCGGTTGGCAACGGTGGTAACGTGGTTGTCACCGCTGGTCAGCAACTGGGTGTAAAGTTTCTTGTCCGTAATTTCCAGGTGATTGCGCACCTGATCCACGAAACGGCAGAACAACTCCGCGGTAATGCTTGAATCGCAGAGCAGCCGGTCTGTGAGCAACAATCTCAGAATATTGGAAAGCTCGGTAATCTTGTCGTTTTGTGTATTCAGTTCGTCATAGGTCAACATAGTAATCTCCTCTGCCTCCTCTTCGGCATGCCCTGTTGGTGTCGGGGCGCCTGGGGGCTTTACATCAAGGTTGGTGGTATTGCGGATGTCCCGGTCCCAGGGTGAAGCCAGGAGAAAAAATCAGACTCGATACGCTGCACATGGGCAGGGCAGATGCCGGGATGACGACAATGGAAGCTGAAGTTTCTGAACTCTCACTACACCGTTCAGGCGTGACGGAACATCTATTCTTATTTTGTCTTGGGACTATGCACCGTCTGTCTGACTCAGTCAATGCCTATCTTGCAGTGCCCCTCTTATGGTCCCAGAGAGCATTTGCAACAACCCCATCAGAACATGTTATCGTTAGAAAAGTTCTGATTGGCCGATGTGTCATTCTGGCCCGCGCCGGGATAACGAATTGATTCAAAGGCTCCTCAGAAGATGCAGGATAGCCGTTCATTCCCCTGCAAAAACAAGAACAGATCAACAGGAGATTTCAGGTTATGAAAAGAATCACAGGAATATTGCTGGCAGCTGCGGTATCTATGGTAGCGACAGGTGCTTGGGCGCAGGAATACACCATTAAGTTTTCTCACGTCGTGGCTCCGGGCACGCCCAAGGGCAAGGCGGCAGACCTGTTTGCCAAGATGGTTAATGAACGCATGAAGGGCAGGGTGAAAGTCGAGGTTTTCCCCAACTCTCAGTTGTACAACGACAATAAGGTCATGGAAGCCATGCGCCTCAGTGACAGCAAGACCACGGGCATCATGGCGGCACCCAGCCTGTCCAAGTTCGTCAAGTTTTCGCGCACCATACAGACTTTCGATATTCCCTATCTGTTCAACGATATCAACGATGTGCACAAGTTGGTGGATTCGCCACTGATGGGCAAGATGACCAAACCTCTGGAGCGCAAGGGGCTGAAGGCCATCTCCCTGTGGGATAACGGCATGAAGGTGTTTTCCATCCGTGGCGACAGGCCGTTGAAGAAGGCGCCGGATGATTTTAAAGGCAAGAAATTCCGTATCCAAAGCTCCGAGGTCCATGCGGCCATGATCAAGGCTCTGGGGGGCGTGCCTCAGAAACTGCCGTTCAAGGAGGTCTATCAGGCCTTGTCACAGGGTGTAGTGGATGGCCAGGA
>DTXR01000240.1 GCA_012962365.1 Chromatiaceae bacterium
TGTGCATGGCGTATTCTCCGCTGACCTGATAGACGAAGGTCGGCACCCCGAACTGGTCTTTTACGCGTCGCACGATGTCCAGATACGGCATGCCCGGCTTGACCATCACCATGTCGGCGCCTTCCTGCAGATCCAGGGCAACCTCACGCAAAGCTTCGTCACTGTTCGCAGGATCTTGCTGGTAGGTATTCTTGTTGCCCTTGCCCAGATTGGCCGCCGATCCCACGGCATCGCGAAACGGGCCATAATAACTGGATGCGTATTTGGCCGAATACGCCAGAATACGGGTATGGATGAATCCTTCCGATTCCAGCACGTCACGAATATCACCGATACGCCCGTCCATCATATCTGACGGAGCAACGACATCCGCACCTGCTTGAGCATGGGAAAGCGCCTGCCTGACCAGCACCTCCACGGTTTCGTCATTGAGCACATAGCCGCTCTCATCGATGAGACCGTCCTGGCCGTGGGTGGTAAAGGGATCCAGCGCCACATCGGTGATGACACCCAATTCCGGTACGGCGTCCTTCACCGCCATTACGGCGCGCTGAGCCAGGCCATCCGGGTTGTAGGCCTCTTCCGCCATCTCACTCTTCGCTGAAGGCGGCGTTACCGGAAACAACGCCATGGCAGGAACACCCAGGCCGGCCAGTTCTTTCGCCTCTTTCACCAGCAGATCGATGCTCAGGCGTTCGATCCCGGGCATGGGAGCGACAGGTTCACGGTTGCTCTCACCTTCCAGGACAAACACCGGATAGATGAGATCGTCTGGCGTGAGCACGGTTTCGCGCATCAGCCGACGGGAAAAATCATCCCGACGCATACGACGCATGCGGGTGAAAGGGTAGCCGCCGAAGGCTTGGGTATCGATGGGCATGTCATGAACCTGGTTGGTTGGGGTATCAGGGTAGTTTAACGATCCTGTTGGCGGGAAACAAACACACGAAGCGGCTGCCCTCACCGGGCATGCTCTGAATGTCGATAACAGCTTCGTGGCGCTTCAGCACATGCCGGACGATAGACAAGCCCAGGCCGGTGCCGCCGCGTTCGCGGGAGCGGCTCTTGTCCACCCGATAAAATCTTTCCGTGAGCCGGGCAAGATGCTCTGGGGCGATGCCCGGCCCCTGGTCAGCCACCACCAGGCGAGCACCTTCACCATCCCTCCCCCAGTAGACATCGATGGGCGTACCTTCGGGCGTGTGTTGCACCGCATTGAAGATCAGGTTGCCGAAAGCGCTGCCCAGCTCGCTTTCGCTGCCGATAAGCCCCAGGGTGGCGTCTACATGCAACTGAATGTGGCGCCCATCTTCTTCACTGAGCCGACGGGCATCTTCCGCCAGGCCTTCCAGCAGTTCCGGCACTGTTACCAGCTCCCCCGGCTGCGGTTCATCTTCCCCGAGTTCCAGACGAGACAGCATCAACAGATCAGCCACGATGGATTGCATGCGTTCGGCTTGCCGACGGGAGGCAATCAGTGCCTGGTGGATGTCTTCCGGCAACGCCTTTTCCTCTGCCAACATTTCAAGGTAACCCGCCACGACAGTGAGCGGGGTGCGCAATTCATGGGAAACATCGGCAATGAAATCCCGGCGCACGGACTCAACACGTTTCAACTCGGTGATATCGTGGGCCAGCAAAAGAAATTGCTCATGGCCAAATCCGACCATTCTTATCTGCAGCATCCGCGCTGTATTGGCCGGAGACGCAAGTTCGAGATTAGTGACATGATCATTGTCCGCTACCCACCGCTCAAAATCCGCATCAGGAATCAGGCGCAGTATCCGCTGATTGTGCTTGCGTGCGCTCATTTCCAGTCCCAATAACTCATGGGCGGCAGTGTTGAACCACTGCACACGCAGGTCGCTGCCCAGGATGACGGCGGCATCCGGCATGGCTTCCAGGGTGTCGTAAAACCGATGCAACAAGCGGCTGAGGCGCTTCTTGCGCTGGCGGGAACGATTGCGGGCTTTTTTCATGCGAATGGCAATGTAGCGCCAGATGGCGCCCAAGTGGGACTCATCCCGCATCGCACCGTGCAGCCATTCTTCCATGATATACAACTGGCGCAAATGCCAGGCGATATACCCGCCCAGCCCAATGAAGATTGCCAGCGACCAAACACCACTGAGCGCCCCAAACAACACGATGATCAGGCCAATGACCAGCAGCCGCCAAAGCTCTATATGAAAATTGTCATGCACCATCCATTCCCTTGATCGACAGGGCGTAACCGGCGCCTCTTATTGTACGGACCATCCCGTCGCAGCCGTGAGGAACCAACGCCTTGCGCAAGCGCCGGACACTGACATCCACCGTGCGTTCCTCCCGTTCACCCATGTCCGGCCACACATAGTCCAGCAGTTGTCCACGGCTGTACACACGCTCTGCATGGGACATGAGAAACTTGAGCAAACGGTATTCCGTGGGCCCCAGGTCGATCTGGACTTCATCGCAGGACACCAGATGGGTTTTTGTGTTCAGACGCAACCGGCCGACTTGCAGGTTTCCCGCAACATCTGTACCTGTGACACGCCTCAACACTGCCTTAATGCGGGCAATAAGTTCGGGAGGGGAAAACGGTTTCGTAATGTAATCATCCGCCCCGACATCGAAGCCCTTGATCTTGTCCTCTTCCCCGGCCCTGGCGGTCAGCATGATCACGGGAATATCCCGTTTTTCCTCGTCCTTGCTCAGACGCCGCAGAAACATGAGTCCATTCTCATCAGGCAGCATCCAGTCCAGCAGAATCAGATCCGGCCTGCGCACAGACAGCGACTGCTCGGCTGCTTTCACATCCTCCGCATCCAGCATCTCCATGCCAGCGCGAGACAGGGCGAATCGCACCATATCGCGTATCGGTGCTTCATCTTCCACCAGCAGTATGGTTGGCATGACCTGGTTTATACTCCCTTGTGGCGCACATCCTTCCCGGTAGCGAGATAAATGATATGCTCACCGATATTCTGCACATAACGCATCCCACGTTCCATAGAGCGTAGTATCAACACCAGGTTCACAGCATGTGACACATCATCTTTCTGCACCAGAGTGCATGATGTCAGTTCCTGAATGCGTTGCTGTAACTCACCATCGGGGCCGGTTTTCCCTGTTGCAAGCTCTTTGGCCGCCCGGTAGTCATAGTCTCTGAAGGCCTGCATCGCCTGATCGAACAATTCGATCAACAGCAGCAGCAATTCACGCACCTCATCCTCTATGGCGCGTCCTTTGCATTGGCCAAGATTACCATATTCCGTCTCCAGCACCCGGGCCATCTGGACCGTTTCATCTCCCAGGCGCTCCAGATCCGTGACGATTCTTGAAGCCGTTACGATATAGCGCAAATCCCCTCCTACCGGAGACCGGCGGGCCAGCAGACGAACGATGAACTTGTCCACCTTCACCTCCAGGGCATCGACTGAACGATCCCCCTCAATCACCTGCTCTGCCGCGTCTTCATCGTCACCACTGTACGCGCCCTGAAGGTTGACCATTTGATCACGTACCAGTCGCCCCATCTTCAGTACCCGCTTTTGCAACTTACGCATATCCTCATCGAAGCGCCTGAGGATATGAGCCTGCCCATCGTCAGAAATACCTGCCTTCATTGGTTTTACCTGTTTCATCATCATCGTTTGTCTTGTAGAGATTTTCACCTGCAGGGACAACACCTTCGCCACCCCTAGGGAGCCTCCGATTTAAGTCGTGGACTCGTACCTTGCGCCCAGAATGCCGGGCTTCCTCGTTGCAA
>DTXR01000241.1 GCA_012962365.1 Chromatiaceae bacterium
CTTACGAGCATGGTCAAACATGGGTTTGTGCCATTCATAAGGGGTTTCCGCCCACTTGTACAGGTCGTAAAGCTTGTATCCATCCCACAAGCCACCATGGATTTGGAAATCTTCTTTATCGCAATCGATGGTAAGCGTATCAGCTGTGTATGTTTGAATTTTCACGGCATCGGCTCCCTTTCGCTTTGCCATGGTAATGCTGGCCAAAGCCCTTTCAAGGCTCCCGTTATGATTGGCTGAAAGCTCGGCGATAATATATGGTGGGTACGGTTTACCGATTTTTCTTTGGTCAATACTCAAATGATGCATTCTTAGTTTTTTCCGTGGCTGGTACTTGGTCCAACTTTTTCAAAGTGGATGTTATAACGGTATCCATTGTAGTCAAAAAAGGCAGGATACCTGTCTGGGTCTGATATGCGGATCAAGTCAAATTGCTCAGAAATAGTTTTATATGGGTCGATGCGAGAATCTTCAGGAGTCCTCTTTCTGTAGTATGTCGCACCTGTGTCGGGTTGTGATTGTGGATGGATCGATTTGAATTGATCTATGGCAAAATCCATCAATTCCAACTCAACATCAAATAATTTGCTGTTTATTTCATCAAAGAGTTCATCTGGGCCAATGTGAATAGCAATTTTTTTCCAAATGGCGCCGGTATCAATCTTGTCTTCTGCTTCAATAAGCGAGACCATAAATTGGTTTTTCCCTTCGAGTATATGCCATATATGGGGTGACCAACCTCTGCCATACGGTAGATCGCTGGCATGAATCACCAAGGTTTTAGAAAAATTCTTTCTAATTTCATTGCCAATAACTTCATGACAAGAAATCAAAAAGAGGATATCGCCGTGAGTCAAATCCTGCTTTCTTGATACAAGCTGTATAGAATGGTGTTGGTTGTGTGTATTCTTCCATCTTTCAAGTAGTGGGTATATTGGATGTAAAGTATCGGAGCAGATTATTGATATATTCACAATAGATTTTCCATTTTGTGTGCGACTCTATCTACGCCATCGCCATCTACCAGCCCAAAAGCCGCTTCTGACATATCTGTTAAAATCTTGGCATCTTGGTGAAGGAGAGAAAATACATCTTGCATTCGGGATATTGCTTTGGGGGTGCTATTGCCAAGGCAGAATGCAGCGTTTTCTTTCTCGACATGAAGCGCGATATTTTTCTGATTTTTTGCTAGAACAAAAACTATTGAAGGAAGCCCCAAACAACAGCGTTCCCATGTGGTAGTGCCACTAGCGCCTATTGCTAAGTCAGCTTTTAGCATTCTCATGGCCATGTCATGGACATCTATTGATACGTTAACCATAAACGGGTGCTGGTTTGCTGCTTTGATCACATCTTCCACGTGCGGCGCATTGCTGCTCAATATGATATCCACAGATGGGAACAAGGGATATGTTGCTGAAGGCAACGCATCCAGTATTTTTCCGGTTACATTGTCTCGGTCTATTCCCCCCATGGTGATAAGTATGTTTTGTACCTCTTGACATTGTTTTCGTTTCTTTCGAGCTGCTGACCTTAGTGCGCGGAATTCTGAGCGTAACAAAGCATATTTTGAGCCAAGCAACAAATTACAGTTGCCTGGCGTGATTGCGCGATAATCCGTTTCATTTCTACCATAAGTCTGATCTAGCAACAAATCACAATCCAGCTTCCGGTCAGCCAAGTCGTCGATAGCAAAAATCTTGTAAGTGTATTTTCTCAGCGCCCGATGCCAACGGGCATCCAATGCATAGTGGTCGACAATCAGCCAATCTGTCTTTCTGTTTGAAAGAGCTTGTATGGTTTCTGATGCATCCTGTTCTAGAGAGACCTTTAGCCATTCTGCGTGAGGAACATCGTGGTTTTTTGGGCGGTATTCCACAGAAACTTCGGGTAGCAGTTTTACGGAAAAGCCATGATTGGCAATAGTTTCCGCCATGTGTCCTGTCAAGGCTCGTGTAACAAACAGGATGTCGGCTCCCCTGCTTTTGAGTTCTTTCGCAAGGGTTAGGCAACGCATGACATGGCCTGTGCCCATCTCAATGGAAGCATCGACGCGGATAGTAAGATGCATGATGGACTAGATGTTACCGTAAATTGCTTTATACATGTATTCGGCCCTGATCCAGTCTTCTAGAGTATCTATGTCTTGCACCAGATGTCGCGGCAAGAGTACAGGGATGGATTGGTTCGAAAACAGCTCGCGCTCTTGAAGAAATGCCTCGGTGTATCCCCAGTAAAACTGCCCTGCATCGTGGTACGCTTCCTCAAGATCTTGGGATCGCGTTTTGTTGAATTCAGGATAGAAAGCAGATAATTCGCCATCCTGCGTGATTTTTAGTGCTCTTTGTATGGGGAAAGGGAAGCTGGTTACGGAAAAGGAGAAAGATTTGTTCGAACGAATAAGTTTGTCGTGGCCGAGTTGCAAGTAATCTTCCCGGACAAAAGGAGCTGTTGCGTATATACAGCAAGCCAGGTTTACGGGCGTACCATTCTCTTGGAACCAGAGGATAGCGTGTTTAAGCACTGCATTGGTGCCGGTATGGTCATCTGATATTTCCGCCGGCCGCCGAAAGGGTGTTTCTGCGCCGTAGCTTCTTGCTATCTTGGCGATCGCGTCATCATCTGTTGAAACCACAATATGATCGAAAAGTTCCGTTTTCTGTGCGGCCTGAATAGAGTAGGCGATGATGGGCTGGCCACAGAAGTCCTTTATGTTTTTTTTGGGGATACGTTTGCTCCCCCCGAGTGCGGGTATAACGCAGATCTTCATGCGAGGGCGTCCTTCAGTGCTCTGATAACATATCTTTGTTGTGCGTCAGACAGCAATGGGTACATTGGCAAGGACATAGTGTGGCCGTAGTACTTTTCGGCGTTTGGGAAATCGCCGTGTCTGAACCCGAGTTGCTGATAATAGGGCTGGGTATGCACAGGAATGTAATGCACATTAACGCCAATTTCTGCTGCCCGCATTGCTGTAAGGATTTCCTTTCTGGTTTTGGCGCATGTGTTGGGATCGACCTGAACAGGGTAGAGGTGGAGGGCAGAGTATGCATCCGGGTGCTGCCATGGCGCTACAACGGGCAAAGTTTCCAATAATTCATCATATTGCGCCTTGATCTGATGACGACGCTCTATATATTGGTCAAGGCGCTGCAGTTGGCTGTAACCCAGCGCGGCCTGAATATCTGTTATTCGGTAGTTGAAGCCCAGTTCGATCTGCTGATAAGACCATGGGCCGTCAATTGCGTCGGCCATTATTTGCGGGTCGCGAGTGATTCCGTGGGAGCGCAGGCGTCGCATGCGTGCGGCCAGCTCTTCGTCGTTGGTCGTTGCGATGCCGCCTTCTGCTGTGGTGATGATCTTGACTGGATGAAAGCTGAATACCGTAATGTCGGAGTAACGACAGTTGCCTACGGGGTCGCCAAGGTATTTCCCCCCGATGGCGTGGGAGGCGTCTTCGATAATCTTGAACCCATATTTATCAGAGAGCCTGGAAATCGCCTGCATTTCACAGGATTGTCCGGCAAAATGAACGGGAATGACAATCTTTGGTAGTGTTCCCTGCTTTTCTGCTTCGACGAGTTTGGCTGTGAGTGCCTCGATACTCATGTTGTAGGTTTTCGGGTCGATATCCACAAAATCCACGTTAGCACCACAATACAGGCCACAATTTGCAGATGCTACAAAGGTATTTGGTGATGTCCACAGCCAGTCGTTTTTTCCTAGCCCCAAGACAAGGCAGGCAATGTGTAGGGCAGAAGTGGCGCTGTTTACTGCAATGGCATGGGAAACACCACAATAGGTCGCCAGGGCATTCTCAAATTGAGGCACTGATGGTCCCTGGGTGATGAAATCTGACTTCAATACCTCAAGGACAGCTTTCATGTCTGCCTGGGTAATGTCTTGCCTTCCGTAAGGGATCATGATGTGGCCACTGTTGTTGAAGAATACTTCTCAGAATTGCGGTAACGCCAGTATTTATACAGCCCCATATAGGAAAATGCGCAAGTCAGCCCTATTGCAGCAGCATGCAGGGGTAGTATGGTGGAAAAAGCCGCCGTGGCAAATGCAAAAACAGGTAGTGCTGAAATGTGGGCGACCATGATGCCCCGGTCATCGCCTTTTGCATACAAACCATAGTGCGGAATCATCCCCACATCATAGATCAAGCTCATCACCAGCAACAGCCAGAGTAGCCAAAGGTGCTCCAGGTAAGGGGCTTTTCCGATCCACTCCAATACAAGGGGAGCGAGAACCACGACACCCGCGCCCAGCACCAGGCCGAACCCAGCAACAGACCAGGTCAATTCCCTTAGTATTCGCCTGTATTCGAGAGGCCGAGATCGGCGGAAGGCCTTGACCAGTTTGGGGTATAGAAAGGAAAAAACCGCCGAGTCCATGAAGGCTGTTACAGCCATGGCTATGCCGATGTACAAGACATAAACGCCAAGAAAGTCCGCTCCTGCAAGGTAACCGACAACGTAACGATCCACGGTAAATAATGCTTTGAAACACATGGTGGCGGTTAAGAACAATGCGCCCACCCCAAGCCCTTTTTTTATCCAGACCAGATCCAGCGTCCACCATCGCCAAGGGCGTGTTTCTTTCCAGATTACGAGGGCTCCAATCAGGAAGGCCAGGGATACACCGAGCAACCAGGAAAGGTAAACAAACTCGAGTTTCTGGTAGTGGGGGTAAAACCACATGATGGGCAATGCTGCCCATACCCAAAGCCCCATGCGTACAAAAAGCACCCAGCTGGCTATAAGCGGGCGGTGCATGGCAATCAAGAGACGATTGATTTCCTGTGCGACATGTTCGGCAATCAGGATTGAAAAGAACCACAAAATCAATGTACTGGGGAGCAAGTCGAAGCCAAACCACAATAGTTGTGCGGGCAGCAATGCCAGATAAAGCAGCAATGTTGCTGCTATCTGGTGTTGCAGTACAAAGGACCAGCGATCTTTTTTACCGGATAACAGTTCCCGCTGGCTGTAGGTATAGAAATCACCGCCAATGACCAGCATGCTGAATCCGATGGCTGCAGCAAAGAGTCCGTATTGTCCCACTTCGCCAGGCTGGAGCATCTTTGCCAGCCCGAAAAGCAACAGAAATTTACTGCCGGTTGCCAATGCACGCAATCCCATATTGGCGATACGGGGAATTTGCTGTTTGACCATATTTTGGTCTGAAAGCGCGCTTTACAGTTGAGCGTGAAGGTTGAATTCCCGTAGCTCTTCTACTGATAGGAATTTTGGGTTAGTGCCGGAATTGTATTCATAGCCTGTTTCTACGGGAGTACCCTTTTCTCCCAGTAAATTTGTGGAAAAATCATTGTCTCCTGCATGGAAGGTAATGCTAGGGCCAATCACATAGTGGTCATCGAATTCTATGGTGAGATGTGAATCATCCTTGGGGCACATGATTTCATGTAGCTTTTCACCTGGGCGAATGCCAATGATTTCTTGTTTCAGGTCTGGTGCCATAGCTGTTGCCAAATCTACAACCCGCATGGAAGGAATTTTAGGCACAAAGATTTCCCCTCCTTTCATGCGTTCGAAGTTCTTTAGAACAAAATCGACACCTTGTTGTAGAGTAATCCAGAAGCGAGTCATATCTTCATGAGTAATAGGTAGGTTTTCAGCGCCGTTATCGATCAGTTTTTGAAAAAAAGGCACCACGGAGCCGCGGGAGCCGACCACGTTTCCGTAACGAACAACGGCAAAGCGGGTTGGGTGCCCGCCGGTCATGTTATTTGCGGCGACAAACATCTTGTCGGAGGCCAGCTTCGTGGCGCCATACAGGTTAATGGGGTTTGCGGCCTTATCGGTAGAGAGTGCAGTGACCTTTTGTACATCGTTTTCTATGGCAGCACGAATAACGTTTTCTGCTCCGTGGATATTGGTCTTGATGCATTCCATGGGGTTGTATTCGGCGGCAGGAACCTGCTTCAGTGCTGCAGCATGAATGAC